>JAHIVS010000525.1 GCA_018816605.1 Pseudomonadota bacterium | reverse complement strand
CTCAAGCCGGATGCTAACCACTGTTCAAGATGGGTTTCCCAGAAGGTGTGGCGCTCCTGGTTCTTTTCTTTCCACGTTTTTTCCATTTTAATGCCTCCTTTTTTGAAGGCATATTATTTCATGGCTGCACGATTTTGAAGATGGGGTTTAATATACGCTTACAGTAAACTGGTACCTTTCAGAATAATTGATGTTGTGAATTTGTGAGAGTTTTTCAATCTATCTCACACAGAATCACAGCTCAATTATTCTGATTAGTTTATAAAGCATGCACGAATTATAGGAAGGAATTTAGCGGCGCCCCTTCACCCTGACGGTACCGGGTAAGGCCTTCGAAAAAAAAATACCTTCCCTTCATGAAAATTGAGGCGGCATTGAAAGCAGCCACAGACGTGGGTTAAAGACGGGTTGCTTTGTCCTGGGGCAAATTTCGAGCTATTGAGAAACTTCGAAAAATGGTTTATGCTTTTACCCGGCATCCACCCCATTCGTGTCAAAGGAAACATTAAGGAGAAAGAATGGTTCTGCCTGAAATTTCATCCTATGCCTTTGGGAAAATCATGATCGGCGCACAGGAGTTCACCTCGGATCTGATCCTATTTCCCAATGGAAAGATCAAGGCGAACTGGGTTCGGAAACAGGGGCATCTGCTGTCATTGGATGATCTTGATTCCCTGGTTCTTGAAAAACCGGACCTGGTTCTTGCTGGCACCGGTGCCCATGGGCGCATGGCACTAGATCCGTTGCTAACGGAAAAGCTGACCGCCATGGGCATTGAAATAACAGCACTTCCCACGGACAAGGCCATACACTGTTTCAACCAATCCCGAATGCAAACACGGCGGATCTACGCCTGTTTCCACCTGACCTGCTGACCCATGCCCCAACTGAACAGGAGAAAAAAGTGATCAACCCCAACCAACAGACATTTGTCCATTGTCCTAAATGCGGGAAACCCACCCTGGGTCCCAGGTCGAAAAACGCATTTGCCTGCAGCGCCTGTGGGTTTGTTTTCTACCTGAATTGCGCAGCTGCCTGCATTGCCGTAATTGTAAACCAAAAGAATCAATTGCTGGTCACCCGAAGAAAAAAGGACCCTTTCAAGGGAACCCTGGATCTTCCCGGCGGATTTGCCGAACCGGCAGAGAGCATTGAACAAAGCCTGATACGGGAAATCAAAGAGGAATTGAACCTGGATATCACCCGCCTTGACTACCTGTGCTCCTTTCCCAATACCTACCCCTACAAATCCGTGATCTACCCTGTGACGGACATGGCATTTGTCTGCGAGGTCAGCACCTTTGACACCATCGATGCCCGGGATGATATTGCCGGATTTTATTTTGTGGACCTGGCCAGCCTGGATAAAAATCTGTTTGGAATGGATTCGCCCAGAAAGGTTGTGGAATACTACCAGGTGCTATCGGCTCTATCCCCTTAATTTCCTGGGAAACAAGGCAACTGATATTGCTAATTTTCCCGATATGCGTTACTCTATGCCATGAAAAAAAGATTTTATCGGTCCAGGACCCCAAAAAAACCAGAAAAAAAATTACCGCCCATGGTACCGGGCGCCGACAAGGGCCTCAAACGCATCTTCCAGGAGATCGGGGTGCCCGAGCAAACACACTTTCAACCCGACCCCTTCCAGCTGGAAGCCATTGAGGCCATTAAAACAGCAGACTGCCTGGTCACGGCCCCAACAGGAGCCGGCAAAACCTGGATCGCCGAACAGGTTGCCAAAAAGGTCATGGAAACCAATGGAAAAACCTGGTATGCCACCCCCTTAAAGGCCTTGACCAACTCCATCCACGCCCAGTTTTCAAAACTATTCGGCAAGGAAAATGTGGGCATTCTCACCGGAGACATCAAAGAGAACGCCGATGCCGCCATTGTCATCGGCACCACGGAAATTTTAAGAAACCAGCTCTATGATTCCATGTACACCGGAAAAAATTTAGACTGTGACCTGATTATCCTGGACGAGGCCCATTTCCTGGGAGACCCGGAACGGGGGGTTGTCTGGGAAGAAATAATGATTTACCTGCCGGTGCGCATCCCCCTTTTGCTCCTGTCGGCCACCATCGGCAACCCGGACCAGATTGCAGGCTGGCTGGCTTCCATCCGGGGCAAGGCCTGCAGGGTGGTGGAAAACCATTACCGGCCCGTGCCCCTGCACCCGATTTTTTTCCACCCCTCGGGCACCCTTTTCCCCCTGCTCAAAGCACCGGACAACCCGAATGACAAATCCGAGCTTCACCACACGGTGGAAAAATTTGTCAATGACAAGCATCACCCCGTGATGGCGCCGGCCGGCAAACTTCCGCAATTCAGCGAGATCTTAAAGGTCATGGATCATTTTGATCTGCTGCCGGCCATTTTTTTCCTTAAATCAAGGGCTGAATGCGACCAGGCCGTAAGGCTGTGCAATGGAGACCTTCTGGACAAAACCCCTGGAAAAAAACAGGCCCTGATTGAACGCCTGGACGAACTGACAAGGGACAACCCCCATCTGCAAAACCACCCCCAGCGCAAATATCTGGAACAGACCGGAACGGCAGGCCACCACAGCGGCCATTTGCCGGCCTGGAAGGTGGTGGTGGAGACCCTCATGGCCGCAGGGCTCTTAAATGCCATGTTTGCCACATCAACGGTGGCGGCCGGGGTGAATTTTCCGGCCCGGTCCGTGGTGGTGTTAAATTCAGACCGGTTCAACGGATCGGATTTCATGTCCCTTACCCCCAGTGAGTTCCAGCAGATGGCCGGTCGGGCCGGCAGAAGGGGCATGGACAATATCGGATTCGGCCTGATGCTGCCGGGCAAGTTCATGAACCTGAAATATGTGGCAAGGCTTATCAATGCACCGCCTTTGGATGTGGACAGTCAGATCAAGATCGATTTTTCCATGGTGCTGAACCTGTTGCTTTCCCACACGCCCGACCAGATCCAAACCCTTCTGGACAAATCCTTTGCCTCCTATCTCATCGGCGCCGGACAGAAAGGCAGCAAACTGGCCAGAAAACGGTTCGGCAATGACATGGAACATTTGTGGCTGGATTTCCAGGACCACATGGCCTTTTTAAACCAGGAAAACTTTGTGACTGGGAATGGCGAACTCACCGAAGACGGATTATGGGCCTCAAAGCTGAGGATCGATTCCCCCTTGCTTGTGGCCGAGAGCATCCGCCAGAAACTATTGCCCCTTAACGACCCGGCACTTCTGGCAGCCATCATCGGTACCTTTGTCAATGAAAAAGAATTCACCGATGATCCTTTGCACCAGAGTGCCCTTCCCAAACGGCTCAAAGAAAAATTTCTGGGCCTGCGCTACGGCCTGAAACCCTTTGCCATTAAATTGCTCAAAAAAGGATTCCCCGCCCCCAACCTCTATATTCAGCCGGCCGCCCTGCTTTACGGATGGGCCCATGACCGTGCCTGGGAGGAGTTGATGGTGGGATCTGCTTTTGCCGAGGGTGATTTTGCAAGGCTGATTCTGAGGACCGCAGAAAACCTGCGGCAGATCGCCAAATTGGACGACACCTTTCCCCAGATTGCCCAAACCGCCAAACAGGCCATTGAACTGATACTAAAGGAACCGGTTGTCACCCTGTACAATTAAAAAAAATAGCAACCTATTGTATTTAAAATTATACCCAAAACACCAGGTAAGGAGATACTCATGGAAATCATCACAGCCCCAACGGCACCGGGCGCAGTCGGCCCCTACAGCCATGCAATCGTTCACAACGGCATGGCCTTTTGTTCCGGTCAGATACCCCTGGATCCTGTGACAATGGACATCACGGGAACCACCATTGAAACCCAGACAGAACAGGTCATGAAAAATATCGCAGCCGTCCTTAAGGCATCCGGCTCCAGCCTTGACAAAATCATAAAAACAACGGTTTTTCTTTCCACCATGGATGATTTTGCAGGCATGAACCAGGTGTATGAGGCCGCTCTCAAGGGGCACAAACCTGCCAGATCCACCTTTGCCGTGGCCGGACTTCCCAAGAGCGCCCTGGTTGAAATTGAATGTATTGCAGCCCTGGGCTAAGGAGGCACCCCATGTCAGAAGATACCAAAAAAGTCATCTATACCATGATCAATGTGGCCAAGTTCCATGGCAAGCGCCAGGTCTTGAAGGATATTTCCCTGTCCTATTTTTACGGAGCCAAAATCGGGGTCCTGGGCCTGAACGGGTCGGGCAAAAGTTCGCTCTTAAAAATTCTGGCCGGCATTGACACCGAATTTACAGGCGAGACCATCCTGTCCAAGGGGTTTACCGTGGGGTATCTGGAACAGGAACCCCTGGTGGATTCGGCCAAAACGGTCAAAGAGGTTGTGGAAGAAGGGGTCCAGGAGACCGTGGACCTTTTAAAGGAATATGAGACCATTTCCGAGGCTTTTGCAGACCCCATGACAGATGATGAAATGGAAAAGCTCATTGAGCGCCAGGGAAAAATCCAGGACAAACTGGACCATCTGAATGCCTGGGACCTGGATGCCCAGCTGCAGATGGCCATGGATGCCCTGCGCTGCCCGCCGGGCGATACCAAAGTGAGTGTAATCTCCGGCGGTGAGAAAAGACGGGTGGCCTTGTGCCGCCTGCTGCTGGCCAAGCCCGATATCCTGCTTCTGGATGAACCCACCAACCATCTGGATGCAGAATCCGTCGGCTGGCTGGAAGAGCATCTGAGCCGGTTTGAAGGAACCGTCATTGCCGTGACCCATGACCGGTATTTCCTGGACAATGTGGCCGGCTGGATCCTGGAACTGGACCGGGGGGAGGGGATCCCCTGGAAGGGGAATTATTCTTCCTGGCTGGAGCAGAAAGAGCGGCGCCTGGCAAACGAACAGAAATCCGAATCCAAGCGCCAGCAGACCCTCCAGCGGGAACTTGAATGGATACGGATGTCTCCCAAGGGCAGGCGGTCCAAATCAAAGGCCAGAATCAGCGCCTATGACGAATTGCTCAAACGGGATGCCAACGACCAGGAAAAGGCCATGGAGATTTTTATTCCCCCGGGACCCAGACTGGGTGCCAAGGTGATCGTGGCCGACCATATTTCAAAGGCATTTGAGGACAAGCTTCTGGTGGATGACATGAATTTTGTCATTCCGCCTGGCGCCATTGTGGGGGTGGTGGGTCCCAACGGGGCGGGCAAGACCACCTTGTTCCACATGATCACGGGCAAACAAAAACCCGACGCCGGAAAAATCGAGCTGGGACAAAGTGTTAAAATCGCCTATGTGGACCAGGAGCGGGACAGTCTGGACCCGGAAAAAACCATCTATGAGGTGATCTCCAAAGGCTCTGACAAGATGCTGGTCGGCGGCAGGGAGATGAATGCCCGGGCCTATGTGGGAAAATTTAATTTTTCGGGGTCCGACCAGCAGAAACTGGTCAAGCAGATTTCCGGCGGAGAAAGAAACCGGGTTCATCTGGCCTGCATGCTCCAGGAGGAGGCCAACCTGCTTTTGCTGGATGAGCCCACAAATGACCTGGATGTCAACACCATGCGGGCCCTTGAAGAGGCCCTGGAAAACTTTGCCGGGTGCGCCATCATCATCAGCCATGACCGCTGGTTTCTGGACAGGATCGCCACCCATATCCTGGCCTTTGAAGGCGACAGCCAGACCCTGTTTTTCGAAGGCTCCTATTCCGACTATGAAAAGGACAGAAAGGCCAGGCTTGGCATCAAGGCAGACCAGCCCACGCGGATTAAATATCGGCAGCTGACGCGCTGATCCGGGCCGATGATCAAAATCCATCTAGCGGTTTTTCTTTTCGGGTTTGCAGGACTCTTTGGTAAGTTTTTGTCCTGCAGCCCGTTTATCATTGTACTGGGCAGAACCCTTTTTGCAGCCGCAGCTCTGTTTGCATATGCAAAAATGGTCTCCCGAACACACCTTGGCAACTTTAACAGGGTCTCTTTTCTTTTTCTGATCCTCCAGGGGGTTTTGCTGGCCTGCCACTGGGTGACCTTTTTTATGGCCATCCAGATTTCCTCCGTGGCAGTGGGGCTTGTGACCTTTTCCAGCTTTCCCCTTTTTGTGACCTTCCTGGAACCTGTTTTTTTCAGGGAACCTTTGCAAAAACGGGATATCGCAACAGCCCTGGCGGTTTTTATCGGTATCCTCCTGGTCATCCCGGATCTGAATCTGTCCAACAATGTCACTCTGGGCGGGTTTTACGGCATCCTGTCCGGCCTGACCTTTGCCGTGCTGGCCCTGGTCAACCGGAAAAACGCACAGACCCAAAACCCCATTGCCCTGGCATTTTATCAAAACCTGTTTGCCGCCCTCTTCCTTTGTTTGCCGGTCCTGGTTCTGAACCTGCCCCCCCCTGCCCCTG
>JAHIVS010000524.1 GCA_018816605.1 Pseudomonadota bacterium | reverse complement strand
TTTTCTTTTGCACCCCCCGGAGACCTGACTCATATATCATGAGTTCATGGGTATGCCCGACAAATGCAATCCGTTCTTTCAAGGCTTCCATGACATGGACAAGGGACGCTTTTTTTTCCCTGAAAATATAACGGCCCACAAGATCCGGCGGCACCCCGTGGACAAACCTTGCACCATGAAAGACAAGGAAGGGGGCAAGGGTGAAAAGATAATCAATGGATCCTTGTGACAGCAATTGCTTATTGATTAAAAGGGCTTTTTTTGCAGCAGGGTTAAAGGGGGTGGAAAAATTTTCATCCAGCAAAGCCCGTTCATGGTTTCCTAAAACAGAAGGGATATTTCGATTCCTCAGGGTTGAAATCACCTGTTCGGGTTCCGGGCCGTATCCGATATTATCCCCAAGAGAGATTACCTGATCAATGGCAGCACCTTTGGAGCCATTATCAATGTCAGAAAGAACCGCCGAAAGTGCCTCCATATTGCTGTGTATGTCGGAAAGGACAGCGATACGCATGTTAGAAAGCGCCCACATCCTCTTTGGAAAAAAGATATGCGGAATTACAATGATGACACCGGGCTTCAAGGGGAAAGGGTCCGTTTTCTTTGATTTCATCCATATCACTTACGGACAGGTTTTTAAGATAATCTTCCATTCTTTTCCGGTTACACCGGCAGAAAAACTCCACCCGGGAGCTGTCAAGAAAACGGGGGGAAAGAGATGCAAACGCCTTTTCAATGAGTTCTTCAGGCGCTTTTCCATTGGCAAATTCCTCCCCCAGAGATTGAATCCGCTGAATACTATTTTCCGCTTCAATCACCTGTTCCGGGAATACACCGGGCATGGCCTGGAGAAAGACACCTCCGGCACCGGTCACCTCCTGGCTTTCATTGAAATACACACTCAGTTTGAACCCGGTGGGGATCTGTTCCGATTTTAAAAAATACAGGGCCAGATCCTCGGCAATGCTGCCGTGCTCCAGGGCAATCTGTCCGGAATAGGGATTTTTGGCATCATCCAGGTATTTGGTTACGGTTAAAAAGCCCGCACCAAACAGGGCGGCCAAATCCTGAATCTGCTTGGGATCCACCTGGATCGGGTTGGTTTTCAGGGAGCCTTTGACCTCGCCAAAGGTATTGGATTCCACATCCAGCCCCTGGACCGGCCCTGAACACCGGATATTGAAACTGACCCGGTCCTTGCCCTTGAGGCCTGAACACATCAACGCCGCAGCAATATAAGCCTGGCCCATCACCAGGGTTTCCAAGGGCCCAAACCCGTGGTTGGCCCGCATTTCATTGACCATCCGGGTGGTGTGGACCACGGCCCCTTTTATTCTGCCGTCGGCCATGACAAACCGATACATCCGGTCCTTGGCAGCGGCTTTGAATTGCGCTTTTACATCCTTGTTAAAAATATCTACTTTAATCATAATCTTTTCTTTGCCGTCTTTCTTTTGAAGTATCGTTTGGTTGGCTCCTTATGTCAGTGACAGAAAATCACAAAAAGAGTAACAGATATTATAAGCGTTTGTGTGAGATTGTAAACCATTGATATGGGTTCTTTTATCCCCTGACATAACTTTTATATTGAATGGCTTCCAGAACATCTTGGCGACCGATTGTCTCATTTCCGGAAAGATCTGCAATGGTTCTGGCTACCTTCAGGATGCTGTTAAAGGTCCTGGCCGAAAATCCCAACCGGTCCATAGCCCTGTGAAGCACCAATTGCCCCTCTTTTTCAAGCACACAGACCTCGTTTAACTGGTCAGATTTCATGCGTGCATTGCAGAAGATTTTACTCGTTTTAAACCGCTGATTCTGAATCTTTCTGGCCGCATCTACCCTTCCCCTTATAATTACCGAGGATTCACAAGGGAGGCCACCTGCCATCTCATCATACGAGACCTGGGGGACCTCGATTTGAATGTCGATGCGGTCCAGAAGGGGAGCGGATATTTTTGACCGGTACCGCTGGATCTGGGGAGCGGCACAGGAACAAACCTTTGCGGGGTTGCCGTGGTTGCCGCAGGGACAGGGGTTCATGGCCGCCACCAACATAAAAACACAAGGATAGGAGGCCTTTACCCCGGCTCGGGCAATGGTGACCACCCCCTCTTCCATGGGCTGGCGCAACACCTCCAGCACATTTCTTTTAAATTCCGGCAAT
>JAHIVS010000523.1 GCA_018816605.1 Pseudomonadota bacterium | reverse complement strand
CATGCCCTTTCCAACAACGAGGAAGTGGTAGACCACTTTGGCCGTGAGGAAGTTCTGGTTATCCTGAGAAAATACTATGCATCTCTGACAGAGAAAGTTGAAGTAAAACTCCAGAGCCATGCAGAAGGTAGCAAAATGTAGGGTGTCTGTGTCCAACGGACCCGATAAATACAGATTGATTAGTTGACGGCAAGGGCCTTTCCCATTATTGGGAAAGGCCCTTTTTGTTCAGCCATTTGCAGATCGTGTCAATATATTTTGTATTTTCACAGGGCTTGGATAGGTGATCCAAAAATGGATCTTTTTCCTTCAACACCTCAATGGACTCCATAAATTCAAGGTTACCCGAGACAAAGACAATGGGAATATGAACATTTTTATTCCGGATGTAAAAATAGACATCCAATCCGTTTAAATTCCCCGGCAGCATATAATCCAGGCTGACCAGATCAAAAACATCCCCATCATATAAAGACATGGCTGTTTTTGCATCCCCGGCCAGGGTGACCTGGCCGGAAAAAGGGGGAAGGGTTAAAATATTTTCCAATACCTTTGCGATGGCCTGTTCGTCTTCGACCACCAGGATTTTTTTCCCGGACATGTCCCTGTCCCTGGCGGGGACAGGGCTTACTTTGGATGGCCCGTTGTTTTTGCGGACCGGAAGAAAGAGGGTAAACGTGGTCCCTTTGCCCGGACTGCTTTTAAAGCAGATTTCTCCTCCATGCTTCTCAATGTATTTTTTTACATTGGACATGCCGTAACCGGTTCCTTTAATATCTGGTTTATAAACCCCTGCTTCGTCTTTGCTTCCCTTCAGGGTGAAGGCAGGGGTGTAGATATCCTTTTGATGTTTTTCAGGGATTCCGCAGCCGTTATCCGATATTTGAACGATCAGCTTCCCGGATTTCAGGCAGGTTTTTAATATCAGTTTCGGATTGGGTTCAAGGCCCATGGCGTGGAGTGAATTCTGGAATATATTGATCAGGGCCTGTTCGATCATGCCGGGGTCGGCAAACAGATCGGGCAGACCCGGTTCAAAGGTTTTTGTAAGATGAATGCCTGCCATCTCTTTTTTAAGCAGGTTTAACACAAGATCAATTTTTTCGTTGATGTTAAAAAATTCTTCCATGGGTTCCTGGTCTTTGGCAAAGGCCACAAGATTCTGGGTGAGAATCTGACCTCTCTTGGTCTGTTCCAATATGATGCCAAGGCTGTCACAGGTCTCTTTTTCCCTGCAGTCCATGAGCGAGAGTTCTGCATTTCCCATGATGGCCCCAAGGATGTTGTTAAAATCATGGGCCATTTTTCCTGCAATCTGTCCCACGAGCGCATATTTTTCCTGTTCAGCCGCAAAAAGAGACGCTTTTTCCGCCTTTTTCCTTTCGGTCAGATCCACAAAACAGATGCGCCCTCCTGTCAGTTCCCTGTTCGTAAAGATGGGTCCGGCTGTAAGCTGTCCCCATACCCCGGACCGGTCTTTTTTGATCAGTTCCAGTTCAATGGCACCCGATGTCCTGCCGTGTTTGAAATGATCCAGGATGGCAGTAATCCGATGGGCATCTTTTTTTGAAACCAGGTCCAATAGGCTTTTGTAAGGCGAGAAGCCTGTATCGGAAACGCCAAACCAGTCCGAAGCCGCTTTATTGGCATAGCAGATTTTATGGGACAGGTCGCATTCCCACAGGGGGATGGGCAGAAAATCAGCCGTTTGCCGAAATCTAGTCTCGCTTGCGGCAAGTGCTTTTGTAATTTGTTCCCTTTGGGCAATTTCCTGTTTTAAATCAAGCTGCTGCAGGGTGATCGTGTCATAGGCCCTGGAAAATCGTCTGGAAATCAGAACGGCCTGGAAAAGGATGAAAATAAACAGCCCCATGGACACAAAATGGCCGGTGTAAATTAGTTGGCGGGTATATAAGATGTCGTTGATGATGGTGATGATCAAAAGAAGAAATCCGAACAGAAAAAGACCGGCTTCCCTGCGTTTGTTCAAGAGGGCTCTGGCAACGCTCACCACACCATAGGCCAGAATCACCAGGGTGAAAATTTGGAAAACAGGCATGGTCGGTGTGAAAATCCGAGCCGGCGTTGCCAGTACAAAAACAGATAACACCCCCCCCGCTGCAGCCGCACCATAAATGATTTTTTTGGATGTTTCATGGGGAAAAAGGGAGCGGGTATAAAGAGCAAACAACGGGATACAAGTGTACACCGATATATAGACGGATGTCAGAAGGGTTTCATAGGAGAGGTCCGGAATCAGTTCCATGATATACCGTTCGCCGTGGGTAAGGGTCCGAAAGGCAATTGTGATACAGAACAGACCAAAATAAAGGGTGGATTTGTCCTGGGGTCTGAACCAGAACAGGCAGAAGTGATACAGTCCCATGATCAGAATGCTGCCCAGAAGAAAGGCATCGAGAAAAAGCCGGTTTTTCCGAAGATCCTGCAATTGTTTTGCCGGCCCGATGACAATAGGCTCCCACATGCCGCCCTGCCAGTGATCAAAATTGGATACCTGCACCAGAATATCCAGGGTCTGGGTGGGGGTGTAAATGTCCACCACGCCCGGGGCATAAAAGGGGCGCGTCGTTTCCCTGGTTGTCCCGGGGTATCCGGAAGAAAATACCTGGCGACCGTTTGCATACACCTGGCAAGCTGTGGCCATATCCAGAAGCTTGAGCCCCAGGCCTGTCGCTTCCGGATTGAGAAGAATTGTGAGGCGATAGGTGGCAAACCCATGGCCCGGCAGTTTCTCTTGGTCGATTTTAAGGGAATTCCAGCTGCCGGGAACGGTAATAAAGGTTGTTTTTGGCAGGGGGGTCATTGGGACCCTTTTTTCAGGTTGAATCTTTTGGTTCCAATAAAATTCCCATTGTCCGGAAAGGGAAAGACTTCCTTGCCTGGTAAAATTCCAGTCCCTCAGATCCAGAATTCCCCTTTGGGCCATGGGAAAGGTCCTCTTTTCAGCGGGTTCTGCCCAAAGACCAATCAGTGGCAGATGAAAGAAAAAGATTAGTACAAGCAGGGCTTTTTTCATTGACGTTACGTCTGGTATAGGGGTTATGAGTCGGACTCTTTGTCAGCGTGTATCACAGTGTGCACCGACCACAATTCTAAGTCAAGGAAAGAATTCAGGTTTCAGGGGCCTGTCCTTATTATCGATAGCCAATTGACTTTATTCCAGAGAAATTGATACTGTATTTTTTCTAGCAATTCGGGTGAAATATGGAATTAAAAAAAAGAATCTACCTGGTGGTTTTTTCAATCTGTCTGGTCATTATGGGTGGCAGTCTGGGCTATTACCTCCTATTCGGGGGCCAGGCAGGTCTCATGGATTGCGTGTATATGACGGTCATTTCCCTGACCACTGTCGGATACGGCGAGGTCATCCCCATATCGGGCAATTGGGCGGCTGAAGTTTTTACCATGTGCCTGATAACTTTCGGGATGGGGATTATCCTGTACGGCATCAGTATGCTGACGGCAACCATTATCGAGGGTGAACTTTCCGGCATTTTAAGGAAAAAGAGAATGCTCAAGAAAATACAACAATTACAGGATCATTTTATTGTCTGTGGTGGCGGAAGAACCGGGTTGCCGGTTCTTTTGGAGATGTCCAAAAATCTGAAACAGGTGGTGCTCATCGAAGAGGTGCCAGAAAGCATTAAACAGTGCAAGTCTGAAATTGAGGGACTCTTGTATGTTCAGGGAGATGGCACGGATGATAACAATCTTGAGGCTGCCGGTATCAGAAGGGCGGCGGGTATAATCATTACCTTTCCCCTGGATAAAGACAATCTGTATGTGACCATGACCGCACGAATGATGAATGAAAAAATCCGGATTATTTCACGGATGACCGACCGGAAGGTGGAACCCAAGCTCTATAAAGCAGGTGCCAACGGGGTGGTATCACCGGACGTAATCGGCGCCCTGCGTCTGGCTTCGGAGATGATCCGCCCCACGGTGGTTGATTTTTTGGACTCCATGCTGAGAAGCCGGCAGGGGGAGTTGCGGATTAATCAGCTGACCATTCCGGACCACTCCGTGTTTGTCGGAAAATCATTGGCAGAGCTGGGATTGAAATCCCGTTTTGCCCTGCTTTTATTGGGAATAAAGGAAAGAGGGGCAGGTCTTGAGTTTGATCCACCCGAAGCCAGGGCCCTGTCCCCGGGCATGGATCTGATTGTCATGGGGCAGGTGGGAGATGTCGAGAAGGCGGACAAATGGATAAACAAGACAGCACAAACCCCAAGGGGATAGGGGCGGTCTTGTTTGTTAAAGGCAGTTGCCCGTATCTTTTTTGGTCAGCAGCTTGTTTTGGGATTGTCCAGGCGAAATGCCGTGTTGAAGATTTCCAGCAGCTTTATGTTCTGTTTGGCCATCATCACACAATTACCACTAATGGCATAGAACAGAATACTCAGCCGGGTTTTGGATGAATCATCCCGGATTCTTTCAATCTGGTTTCCATTGAAATCGTCCACCAATTCTCTTAAATAGTGAAATTGCTCCCCAATATCATGGCAGTCCACAATCTCTTTTTTGCTCAAGGCGGTTTCCACCCTCAGAAAAATATACAAGATTACTTTTTTGATCTCCCGCAGTTCTTTTATCTGGGATTCCAAAAGACCCTTGTGCCGGTTGGCCACATGCATGGTGCACCGGATCACCGTGTCCCTGTGTCCGTCGGAAAGTTTTTGAAGCCTGCGGATGATTTGATAATAATTATAGGAAACCTGGTTGTCCTCTTTTTGCAGCAGCCGCAATACTTTAAAAATATTGGCCATGATGATGTTGGTGCCATTTTGGAAATGCTTGACCCGTGTTCTTTCCTGGCGCAACTTGTACAGGTTCTCATCAAAAAGCGCATCAAAGGTGACATCAAAGGATTCCCTGATGCCCTTGAGGAGAAAGGCCAAATGGTCAAAGGTGTCTGTAACGGATTCCTCAAAATCTTCCACTTTTTCCAGATGGAAGATATTGATTTCTTCCTTGTCCTTTTCCTTGTCATCATGCTTTTTCTTGTTTTTCCAAATTACGAATCCGGAAAGAATCATAAGTCCGGCAATGCCGAATCCGGAAAAATAATAGAGGATGCCGGCAAAGACAAAGGCAACCACAAAGGCGATAAATGCGGTCATGAACCATCCGCCGATAACGGTCAGTACCCCTGTTATCCGGTAAACAGCGCTTTCCCGGCCCCAGGCCTGATCGGAAAATGAAGATCCCATGGCCACCATAAAGGTGACATAGGTGGTGGACAGCGGAAGTTTGAGGGAGGTGGCAAAGGAGACCACGGCACTGGCCACCATGAGATTGACAGAGGCCCGGATCAGATCAAAAGAGGCTTTTTCCCGGTGGTGGACATGGGTTGTTTCCGAAGCAGGGGTAACCCGGGCGGAAATAGCGGCCCGCAAAGGCTTGGGTACCATGTTTTTCAGGGTCATAAACAGTCCGTCAAACAGATTGACAATTCGGCGGGAGAGCCATACGGATTCAAAGCGTTCCATTCCTTCATCCTGCTGTCCCAGGCTGATTTCCGTTTCCGTGACTGTTTTGGATTTTTTGGACAGCCACAGGGTGATGACCATGACAGCACCGGCAATGAGCATGACAAAGGTCTGGGAATGGACTTCTTTGCCCAGGGCACCCATGGTGACATTCAACGGATTCCCAGACGCCATGGCATTTTGAAAAGCGGTCACTCCGGCCAGGGGGACGCCGATGAAATTAACCAGGTCGTTGGCGGCAAAGGCCATGGCAAGGGCAAAGGTCCCCACCAAAACAATGGGCTTGAGAATATTGATTTTGAACACAGAGAGCATGATTTGAAACAGGAGGGCAGATATCCCGAATATGCCGGCCATGAGGAGCAGGGAATTTGTGTTGATCCAGTTGATGGTCTGGGCATCCATGAAGGTGGCTCCCTTGGCCCCTTTGACCAGGATAAAGAAGGTAATTGCCGTCATGGCAACCCCGCCCCAGGCAGCCCCATATTTATTAAGCCGCTCTTTGTAGTTAAAGGTAAATATCAGTCTGGAGATGAACTGCATCAACGCACCGGAGAAAAAAGCCACCACAATGGACAAAAGAATTCCGCCCATAATGGCCAGGGCTTTGGCTGTATTGATATAGTCCCACAAGGCCATGCCCTGGTCGGAAGCTGCCAGGATCTTGATCACGGCAAGGGCCACCGATGCCCCCAATAGTTCAAATACGATGGAGACAGTGGTGGAGGTCGGCAGACCATGGGTATTGAACAGATCCAAAAGCAGGATATCGGTAATCATGACCGCCAAAAAAACGGTCAGCAACTCGGGCATGGTGAAAAATTCAGGATGGAAAATGCCTTTTCTGGCCACTTCCATCATGCCGCCGGAAAAGGTTACCCCTGCCAGGATGCCAAGGCTTGCGATAATCATTATGGTGATAAAGGGCGCAGCCTTGGAACCGATGGAAGAATTTAGAAAGTTCACCGCATCGTTGGTAACTCCGACAACAAGATCAAAGACGGCAAATAAGATAAGTATCCCGATAATGATATAGTAGAATTCAAGACCCATGATTCTCTCTTTTTTTAGGATGGTATGGCTCAAAAAACCGTATATAGCCTGGCGGATATACGGTGATTATAATGATGCAATATTCTCCGAGACGGGAAACACTTCATCTGGTGTTAACAATCGGGTAATATTTTCATACCTTTTAGTCTTTTTGCCCCGAATTATCAAGTCTGGGACCCGATTTTAACACAATTCTAACAATGGTAAGAACATTGCAAGTGGCACCCTAAATTCTACAAGATGGCCCTAGTGCCGGGGGGGGGTGTGTCTGAGTTTAAGAATGGTCTCATAGATCTGTTTTTTGCTCAGGTCGCAGGCGGATGAAAGTTTCCGGGCCAGATCAGCAGTGCCCACGGTTTCAAATTGTTTTGAAAGGATAAGGTCCTCAAGCTGTCCGGATGTCATTTTTGGCGGGGGGCCGGCACCTTGCACAAAAAGGACGCATTCTCCCTTTACCTGGGGCCGAAGCCCAAGGTTCCCAAGGATTTCACCCAGGGTACCCCTGATGTATTCTTCATGGAGCTTGGTGATTTCCCTGGCAAGACATGCCCTGCGGTCACCGAAGACCAGAATTGTCTGTTCGATCAGGGCACAGATGCGCTTGGGCGATTCATAAAAAATCAGGGTTGCTTTTTCCTGTTTCAGTGTTTCAAGGGTCTGGACCAGTTTTTGCTTTTTTTTGGACAGAAAACCGCAGAACAGGAACGAATCAGTGGGAAGGCCGGCAACGCTTAATCCGGCAATGGCGGCACTGCACCCCGGGATGGGGATGATGGGGATATTGTGTTGGGCAACAGCGGTTACAAGGCTGTAACCGGGATCAGAGATCAAAGGGGTGCCGGCATCTGAGATCAGGGCAATGTTTTTTCCGGCCTTTAGTGCTGTGATCAATTGCAGGGCTTTCTGGGTTTCATTGTGCTCATGACAGGAGATCATGCCTGTCCGGATGCCATAATGGTCCAGCAGTCTTTTTGAATACCGGGTATCTTCGGCGGCAATCAGATCCACTTCCGAGAGGACTCTTACCGCACGATAGGTGATGTCTTCAAGGTTGCCGAGGGGGGTTGCCACAACAAACAGGGTGCCGGTCTGGAGATTGGTTTCCATCCTAGATCGTTCCAAAGGCATTTTTAATCAGGATAATTTCCGGAGTCCCATGGGAGATAACAATTTCGACCACATCAAACCGAACCGCCTGGTTAAATAAATGGTGTGCTTTTAAATAAAAGCTGGCACCGGATATGATTTTTTGCTGTTTGGCATGGTGTACCGATTCCTTGGGGAGCCCTTTTTTAAGATGGGTTCTTGTTTTGACTTCCACAAAGCACAGGCAGTTTTTTTCCATGGCAATGATGTCAATTTCAGCAGTCCGGGTTTTATAGTTTCGCTCCAGCAGGGTATAGCCTTTTTGGATGAGAAAATCAGCCGCCAGGCCTTCTCCAGTTTGACCGATTTTTTGTCCCTTGTGCATCACGGCACAATTACCCCCCTAAAGCTGGTCCGGTGAATCGGGCAGGGCCCGTATTGGATAATTGCCTGCTTGTGGGCCTTGGTGGGATACCCCTTGTGACGGATAAAATCGTATTGGGGATAGGTTTTGTGAAAATCTGTCATGAGCTTATCCCGCGTGACTTTGGCGATAATGGATGCGGCTGCAATGGAGATGCTTCTGGCATCTCCTTTGACAATGGCCTGCTGGGGCAAATCCATGGCCAGGGTGAATGTCCCGTCAACCAGTAAAAAATCAGGACCAACCGCAAGGTTTTGAACCGCCCGTTTCATGGACAAAAGGGCGGCAGCAAGAACATTGATCCGGTCGATTTCCCGGTGGTCCGCCATTCCAATTCCCACTGCCAGGGCCTGGGCTTGGATCACAGGGAAAAGTGCGTCTCTTCGTTTTTCAGACAATTTTTTAGAATCGTCTATTCCCGGGCAGGAAAAGTCCGGCGGTAATACAACGGCGGCAGAGACAACAGGGCCGGCAAGGGGTCCCCTGCCGGCCTCGTCTATTCCTGCAATCGTGTGATACCCTTTTTCAAGGGCGGCATGCTCAAACTCCCACATGGGGGCCACTCTTTTTAGGCAAACCGTTTTTCTTTGATTCTGGCAGCCTTTCCGCGAAGGTCTCTAAGGTAATAGAGTTTTGATCTTCTTACACGGCCCTTTGTAACCACTTCGACCTTATCAATGGCAGGTGAATTCAGGGGAAAGATTCTTTCCACGCCGATGCCGCCGGATATTTTTCTCACGGTAAAACGGGCACTGGCAAATCCTTTGGTCTTCTTGATCACAACACCCTCAAATACCTGGATACGTTCTTTATCCCCTTCTTTGATTTTAACATGAACTTTTATGGTATCCCCTGAATCAAAAGCAGGGATATCAAGGCGCATCTGTTCTCTTTCCAATCGTTCAATTACGTTTGTCATTTCTTCCTCCTGGTTTTCTTCACTGTCGGCCTATGAGCCATTTGTAATTCGATCTAAAAATATGGATGCAGCTGACCGGACAGACAAATGATTGTAACTACCCGTACCCGTAATGGGTTCAAGTTTTATGTCACAGGTATCAATCAGTTCATCTGACAGTCCCCATGCCGTCCCAAAGACGAGGACATGGGATGCATTGCTCTCTAACGCTTGTTTAAACGCGGCAATTGTTATGGCGCCTTCCAGCGGTTTTGCACTGGTGGCTACCGTTACCACGGGTTTCTTTGTCTCTTCTTCAATACTTCGGACCGCTTGTTCAAAAGTGCCGACCACCCGTATCAGTTCAAGGGCTTGTTTTCTGGATGGGTTTAATTGTCCGCCCACACCCTTTGTCCAGTGATCAATCACCTGGTTTGCCAGCTCGGCCTGGTCCGCAAAGGGGGTTATCACATAAAACCCTTTAACCCCGAATGTCTGGGAGGCCCTTGCAATATCATGCATGTCAATGGTGGTCAGGGCTGATCCAATGGCCATTCCCTTCCGGTTCACAACGGGGAAATGGACAAGGGCCACATATAGGTTACGGGGAGACAAGAGTTGTGAGCTCCCGGCACCATTGTTTTAAAATTTGTTTTTCTTCGGCTGTGGGGGGGTGTGTTTCAAACAGGTCCGGCCGTTTCATGAAGGTCCTTTGCAAGGACGAGGTTTTCCGCCATTGCCGGATCCGTTCATGGTTGCCAGATAACAATACCCCGGGCACTTCCATGTTGTTAAAGACTTCCGGACGGGTATACTGGGCATATTCCAGACGGTCATCACTAAAAGAATCCGCCTGGGAAGATGCACCGCTTCCCAGAACTCCGGGGATCATGCGGGAGACGGAATCAATAATGGCCATGGCCGCCACTTCTCCTCCGGTCATTACATAATCTCCAATGGAGATTTCTTCATCCACAAGCTGGGTGTATACGCGTTCATCGATTCCTTCGTACCTGCCGCAAATAAAAATAAGATCCTCCCGCCGGTCGGCAAGGCTGCAGGCCTTTTGTTGATCAAACCGTGTTCCCTGGGGGGTCATTAAGAGTACCCTTGACTGGGGGCTTCTCTCTTTGGCAAAGGCAACGGCCGCTTCCAGGGGTTCTGGTTTCATGATCATGCCGCTTCCGCCACCATATGGCCTGTCATCGACTGTCTTGTGCCGGTCACAGGAAAAATCCCTGATATTCACACAGCTCCCTGATATCAATTCGGCCCCAATGCCCCTGTGGATCATCCCGTGTTCGAAAAAAGCGGCCATAAGCTCCGGAAAGAGCGTTAATACCGTAAAATCCATGGCCTGTTCCCCCCCATTGCCCATCCGGACTAGTACCCTTCGGGCAGGGTGGTTGTCACAATTTTTGTATCCAAATCCACGGATTCGATAAAGTGTTGGTGCATGGGAATCAGGATTTCCGAATCGTCTGCCCTCTGTTTATCCGTGACAACCAGCACATCATTGGCATTGGTGGGGAAGATCCGGTCTATGGTCCCCAGTCTTCCCAGGAGCTTGTCAATGACGGTCAGTCCATAAAGATCCTGCCAATACCATGTGTCTTCTTCAATTTCGGGCAACTGGTCTTTGCTGATCAGAATTTCCTTTCCCACCAATTGTTCCGCATCTTCCACGGTGTCCACATTTTTTAAGCTGATCAGAACCCCTTTTTTCCGGGCAGAGGCAGTGAGGATGGTAAAGGAGTCCCCCTTTTCCTCGCCTTCGGCCTTGAGCCAGACCTGTCTGTCTTGTCCAAAGGTATCAATCGATTGGGCAAAGGACCACACCTTTAGGTTTCCCCTAAGTCCGTGTACCCCGGTTACCTTGCCTATGGTCAGCAGACACTCTTTGTCCATCCCTATTCAATAATCTCCAGAACAGTCCGTTTCTTAAGTTTGGTGGAGGCAGCGCTTAATATGGTTCTCATGGCCCGGGCAGATCTGCCCTGCTTTCCAATCACCTTCCCCAAATCCTCTTTGGCCACCTTCAGTTCCAGTACAGAGGTCTGATCACCAACAACTTCGGATACCATAACCGCCTCAGGATTGTCTACCAATGCTTTTGCAATGTATTCTACCAGATCTTTCATAAAAACATCTCCTTACAAGTGAGAGTTCCAAAGTTATTCCTAGGACGGACAGGTGGAATTTTAAGCAGTTGCGCCTGCAAACCCCTGGCGTTTCAAGATGCTCTGAACTGTGGTGGAGGGTTTTGCACCTTCACCCAGCCAATAATTGATTCTGTCTTCTTTCAGGACGATGATGGCAGGTTCTGTCATTGGGTTATAGGTTCCCAGTGCTTCCAAAAACCTTCCGTCCCTTGGCGATTCAACATCAGCCGCCACTATTCTGTAAAACGGTTTTTTCTTTGTGCCTTTTCTGGTCAATCTGATTCTTACGGACATATTGTTCCTTCTCCTTAAAATGGAAGCATGTTTTTCAATGAGCGCATGCCGCCTTTATTAAATTTTTTGATCATTTTCATTGACTGGGTATAGCTTTTCAGAAGTTTGTTGACATCCTGTACACTGGTTCCGCTTCCATTGGCTATCCGCTTTTTCCGGGAGCCTTTAATAATGGCATGGTTGGACCGTTCTCCCGGGGTCATGGAATTGATGATGGCCTCTATCCTATTAAATTCCTTGTCATCAATATTTATACCCGCCAGTTGCTTTTTGTTAACTCCCGGCAACATGCCGAGAAGATCCTTGATGGACCCCATTTTCCGGACAGATTTCAGCTGGTTCCGGAAGTCCTCAAGGGTAAATGCATTTTTCTTGAGTTTTTGTTCAAGCGCCTTGGCCTCTTTCTGATCAACCGATTCCTGTGCCTTTTCAATAAAGGAAAGGGCATCTCCCATTCCCAGTATTCTTGACGCCATCCGGTCGGGATGGAAGGCTTCCAGTGCGGTGGATTTTTCACCCACCCCGATAAATTTCAGGGGTTTGCCGGTTACAGCTTTGATGGACAGGGCGGCACCACCCCGGGCGTCGCCATCCATTTTTGTCAAAATAAATCCGTCCAGATCCAGACGTTTATCAAAGGACCCGGCAATATTAACAGCATCCTGGCCTGTCATGGCATCGGCTACCAAAAGGATTTCCGATGGATTCAGGGCTCTTTTGATATCTTCAAGTTCAGCCATTAACGCATCATCAAGATGAAGTCGGCCGGCGGTGTCAAACAACAGGGTGTCACACCCCAGTTCTTTTGCCGCCAACTGCGCATCCTGACAGATTTTCAAAGGCCGCATATCCGTTGTGGATTGGAAAACCGGTATATCCAATTGGGTTCCAATTTTTTTCAACTGATCAATGGCCGCCGGCCTGTAAACATCCGCAGGCACGAGAAAAGGCTTTCTGCCCTGTCGGCGCAGGTAAAAGGCCAGTTTTCCTGCTGTGGTGGTTTTACCCGATCCCTGCAGTCCTACAAGCATAACAGAACCCAGGGCCTTGCCCCCAAAGTTCAACTCCTGGTGCGTGGACCCCATCATTCTGGTAAATTCTTCATTTACAATTTTAATGACCTGCTGGCCCGGGGTCAGGCTTTGCATGACCTCCTGACCCAATGCCCTGGTCTTTATATCTGAAATGACAGTTTTTGCAACCTTATAATTGACATCTGCTTCGAGAAGTGCCATCCTGACTTGTTTTAAGCCATCTTCAATGTTCTTCTCATTCAGGGTCCCGTGGCCCTTTAATTTTTTAAAGACCGAATCAAGCCTGTCACTCAAATTATCAAACATAAAGGGCGCTACCTCAAATATCAAATCAAATCATTGAATTTAATGTAGATTCCGTGATATGTCAAGGAAATAATGAAATTAACCGGGTTAAAATACATGGAAAACATTCAGGATTATACGCGGAAAGAATTGGTCAAATGGCTTGAAGATAAAGGGGTTCGATCTTTCAGAGCCGGGCAGATTTTCAAATGGATCTATCTGAAACAGGCTAGCGGTTTTGATGAAATGACCGACCTTGGCAAAGAGATGCGCAGCCTTCTTTCTGAACATTTTTATTTGCACAGGCTTGATCTTGAAGACACGCAGGTGTCATCGGACGCCACTGAAAAATTTTTATTTCGGCTCCCTGACGGACACCATATAGAATCGGTTCTAATACCCGAAAAGGACCATTTTACCCTTTGCGTCTCCACCCAGGTGGGCTGTGCCATGGCGTGCAAATTCTGCCTGACGGCCAGGGGGGGGATGAAGCGCAACCTATCCGTTGCAGAAATCATAGGTCAGGTACGGGACGCCCGGTTTTATCTGCTCCAGAAAAATATCGAGCCCCTTCAATTGTCCAATATTGTTTTCATGGGGATGGGTGAACCCCTTGCCAACTATGATAATCTGATCAAGGCGCTTGAGATTATCATGGACACGGATTACGGCATGAAGTTTGCCGCCAGAAGGGTGACGGTTTCCACCTCGGGACTGGTCCCCAAGATTGCGCAATTGGGCCTGGACACGGATGTCAATCTTGCTGTCTCGCTGAATGCCACCGAGGACAAGACAAGATCGGCCCTGATGCCCATCAATAATACCTACCCCATTTCCGTTCTTCTGGATGCCTGCAAAAAATTTACCATGAAACCCAGGAACAAGATCACCTTTGAGTATATTCTGATCAAGGGGATCAATGATTCAAAGCAAGATGCCCT
>JAHIVS010000522.1 GCA_018816605.1 Pseudomonadota bacterium | reverse complement strand
TGGGCGTGGGATTTGACGGGTTTTAAGTCAAATCCAAGACCGCTGACGGCAACTCCGGCAGCCGTGGCCCCGGAAATTTTGATAAAATCTCTTCTGTTGAGTTCCATCTAAACTGTGCCTCCTTGACAATTAAAAAGGGTTAATAATTACCTGGTTTGGAGTGCAAGAAGTCCTTAACGTGTTACTTAAAGGAGGTGCCTGGTTCATAATATGGCGGCTAAGGACTTCTTGCAAACCGTTTTTTTCAGTGGATGTTTCCATAACACAGCTGGGGTTACAAAAAAGTTACAAGGGGGATCAAGGGAAGATCGGGTCCCGTTTCTGATCTGGCCTTACCTGATACCAGTGGTGATCCATGATCTGGATCTATTATTGCTAAATTCAAACTTTAAGTTGCCATTAAAAGAGATTAAAGATAGGAGATCCTATAGCTATCAAGAGCAATATGCTTGATCTACGTCTTAAACAGAGGTTTTTAAAACAACCCTATGCAAACTTTGACATCAGATAACGTCGTAGTATTTTTTCTATCCCTGGGTGTTCTGCTCGGTACAGCCCGCTTGCTTGGTGAGATAGCCCAGAGGTTTCACCAGCCCTCGGTTCTGGGGGAACTGATGGCAGGAGTTTTGCTTGGTCCGACGGTCCTGGGAAGCCTCGCGCCTGATCTGAACAGGTTCCTTTTCCCCTTACATGGCCTCAACGCCATTGCTCTGGATACCATTGGGACGCTGGCGATTGTGTTATTCCTGCTGGTTGCGGGGATGGAAGTTGATCTGTCAACAATATGGAAACAGGGCAAGATCGGCTGTAAAGTAGGGATCACAAGCATTGTCATACCATTTTCCCTGGCATTGACAGCGGCTTTTGTTTTACCCGAGGCCTTTGGTCGCCATTTGGGTGCTGACCCGCTGATATTCGCGTTGTTTCTAGCAATAGCCATATCAATTTCAGCCCTGCCCATCATTGCAAAAACCCTTATGGACATGGGGCTTTACCGCAGTGACCTGGGGATGGTTGTCATCAGCGCGGCGATCTTTAATGATATTGTAGGATGGATCATTTTCGCTGTTTTATTGGGGCTTATCGGAGATCAGACCAGTAACGGCAATAATGTCATGGTGACCATTTCATTGACATTTGCATTTGTCGGTGTGATGCTCACGATCGGCCGCTGGCTGATTCACAAGGCGCTGCCGGTTGTACAGGCATACACCCGCTGGCCGGCAGGCGAACTGAGTTTTGCGCTTATTCTGGGATTGTTCGGCGCTGCATTTACCGAATGGATCGGAATTCATGCTATTTTTGGTGCCTTTATCGTGGGGGCGGCTGTGGGTGATTCATCTCACCTGCGGGAGCGTACCCGGACAATTATTGATAATTTCATCTCGTTCATTTTTGCCCCGGTTTTTTTCGCAACTATCGGCCTCAAGGTGAACTTTTTGACCAATTTTGACCTTCCCCTGGTGATAATGGTAACACTTATGGCCTGCGTTTGTAAATTTGCCGGCGGTGTCATCGGCGCCCGTTGGGGAGGAATGCATAATCGGGAATCCTGGGCAGTAGGTTCTGCGATGGTTTCAGTAGGTGCCATGGGTATCATTGTGGGTATGATAGCCCTGGAAGCTGGAATCATACACCAGAGACTGTTTGTCGCCTTGGTTGTTATGGCAATTATCACTTCAATGATCAGCGGTCCGTCCATGCGCCTGATCCTCCGCCCTGAAAAGAGACGAAAAATGAAGGATATGTTATCCCCGAAATTATTCCTGCGGGAACTCAAAGCGATCTCCTGCCGCGGGGTCATCCATGAAATGACAGGCGCTGTGTGTGCTTTACAAGGCTTGGATACCCATGCCGTGAGAACGGCCGTTTGGAATCGCGAGGAATCTCTCAGTACCGGTATAGGCAACGGGGTTGCACTCCCGCATGCCCGTATTAAAGGACTTCCGAAGTCGTTTGTGGTGGTCGGGATCTCTTCAAAGGGGATTGATTTTGATGCACCGGACGGCAAACATGCAAATGTGATCTTTCTGATTCTTACGCCCGCCAATGATCCCCTTGCACAACTTGAAATTTCTTCCGAAATAGCCTGCCTTTTTCGAGACCAGGAGCTCATTAAGCAAGTGCTTTGTACGAAAGGTTTTACCGATTTTCTGGCATTGCTTCGAGCGCCTGTATCCGATGAAAAAAGCAATCAAGTGATGTAAAGAGTGTCTTTTTGATTCAAAATAAAATTTTAAATTTCCTTATATTGCTTGCCACATCACTCTGGCGGGGTACCTTACTTGCTGGTTAGCAGTTGCTGGCTTTTTCATACTGTTCTTGACAAGAAGTCTTCTCCCATCCTAATATCCCAGGATGATACTTTGTAATTTTTTTTGTTGATTGTTTATGAAGAGGGAGGCTGTCGTTGAAAAAACTAAAATTCCATGCTCACCTGATTGTCTGGCATTGGCTTATTGTTTTTCAACTGATCGCCTTTGCAGGTGTTAGTATAGGGGAAACCATTGATTGTACGGATGTGAGCGTTGACTATCGGGATGATTTGACCCTGACGCAAGAAGAGCGTCTTCGTCTGATGGATGAAGCTTTTTTACAATCACTGAATAGATTTGAGTTGTGTCAGTCTGCAAAGAAGATGGCAGCCGCTTCAGGTAAAGGGGCCAATGATGGCAACGGGACAGAGGGGGGCGCTGGGGGTTTAACTGGAAATTCTGGCGGCACATCCCCGGACGGAACCTCACCTGGCGGCACATCCCCTGGAGGAACCTCCCCGGACGGCACATCCCCGGATGGCAAATTTATTGGGGAATCTGTTGCCGGATCAACCATGTCTGGAACCGATACGCCTAAAGATATTCCCCCTGCCGGGGAAACCGAGGCATCGGGTGATTTGAAAAGTCCCCAGGATACAAAGGATCAAAAGGATCAAAAGGATCAAAAGGATCAAAAGGATCAAAAGGATCAAAAGGATCAAAAGGATCAAAAGGATCAAAATGGGGCAGGCACCAACACCTACAGTAAGACGCAGCAGTCAAACGGGAAGCTTCCCGAGGATATTCCGCCTGCCCAGAATGATGATGCCCTGGCAGCACAAATACGGTATGCGGCAGAAAACGAAACAGACCCCGTTAAGGCCAATCAATTGTGGAATGAGTACAGAAAATACAAAGGCTTGCCCATCAAATAACAGCAGAGAGAATCCATGATTTTAAAAAAAATAGTCACCATTTTTATGATTTTTATATTTTTATTCCCCGGATGTGTGAGTCAGAATCGAACATCCCCAATGGTTGGTCCGCAGCCTTCGTCTTCTTACACAGGGGGGGTGAAAGACCCATCTGCAATCGCCACACCCAAGTTGGATGTGATCATTCCTGTATTTGATCCGGGGCTGGCGGATCCGTCGTCAAAGGATGTTGACAAGGATATCTGGCTTGAACTGCGCAGGGCAGAGGCCAACCGATTTGCCTATAAACTTAAGGAACAGCTTGAAAAGACGGGCCGGTTTGGTGC
>JAHIVS010000521.1 GCA_018816605.1 Pseudomonadota bacterium | reverse complement strand
AGGAATATGTGAACGTGGATTATGAAAAAGAGCTCTCCATCGTGGGGTTTGGCGGGAAAAAAGGGGATGGGAAGATCATTGCCGAGGCACGGCTGATCCGGGAAAAAGATTCCGGTTTCGGGGAAGTGGCTTTTCTCATTGATGAATCCTGCCAGAATATAGGCGTGGCGTCATATCTGCTGGAACTGCTCATTGATGAGGCAAAAAAACGGGGGCTTAAGGGGTTGACCGCCCAGGTGCTTTCCGAGAACCTGCCCATGATCAAGGTGTTTCAAAAAATCCGTCTGCCCCTGAAAACCAATCTGGACAGCGGGATTTGCCATGTGAAAATCAGTTTTGAAAAATAGGGGAAAGCACGGCCTGGAAAAGAATGGCCGCCACGGCATTTGCCACATTCAGGGAATTTTTTTTCCCGAACATGGGGATGTGGACCAGGTCATCCATGACGGGCAGGACATGGGTGGAAATGCCGTATTCCTCATTGCCGAATACCAGAACGGCCTTTGAAGGCCAGGCATATGCGTGGCAGGGAACAGATTCCGGCATCGTTTCGACACCGATGATGCGAAAGCCCTGATTCTTTTTCTCCAAAAGGGTGGTGGCAAGGTCGGATGTTTTTTCCTGGGGTATCCATTCCTGGGTGCCCATGGCGGTTTTTTGGACATGGGGATGTTCCCTGCCCGGGGTGTTGCCGAGAATCACACATTTGACACCGGCGGCATCGCAGGTTCTGAAAATGGATCCCACATTAAACAGGCTCCGAAGTCCGTCCAGGGCAATCTGATATTCCATGTTCATCAATGGCATTGCCGGTGCCGCCTTGTCCCGGAAGGCGGCAGGTTCCAGAAGCGTGTCATCCCGGAGAATCATGCCCGAGGCCCTGCGGTGGAACAGGATGGCATTGGAGATGTACTCAATCTGTAGTCGTGTGCCCGGATCTGGACGCAGGGGCAAGGGCAGATCCGCCCATTTTAAGATGACCTCGTACCGGGAGCAGAAATCATCAAAGGTCATCTGTTTTACCCGGCTTGCCGCAAGGTTCTGGTAAAAGGCCGACAACCAGTCAATGATATGGTGGTGACGGTTTTTGTCAGAAAGGGATAAAAATTTTTTTTGGGTAAATCCAAAGGTGTCCATTGTTATTTCATATCCGCCTTGGAATCCGATAAAAAGCCTTCCATTGCGTCAGCTCTTCATTTGTAAAAGAACCATGAGCGGTTTCCACCATCTGTTTAATTGCTTGTCCGAACCACAAAAATTGAACATGATTTTTTCGGCCAAGACAATGTCTTTATAGGATTTTTTGATATATTTATAAACAGACCAGTTCTTGTATTCGTTTCTGGCAATGGTTACAAACTTTTCAGACCAGACCTCCCCTTGGGTTTCCATTTTTTTGTGGATCAGACGAACCCAGAAATCGGCTTGGGCCATACCAAAATATAATCCGGAAGACCCGTTTGCCTCACTGAAACCAATGGTATCTCCGAGAAATATCACCCCTCCTTTTTCATGGGGAATAGTGTTTTCAAACAATTGGCGGTTGGAAATTACCGTTAGCTTTTTATAGGTTGTCTGGGCCCCTTTGAAAAACTCGGAAAAACCGGGGTATTCTTTTGTCAAATGATCCCAGACCCGATGCATCAGCTTATTATCCGGGATTTCAACATCTTTTAAACTGTCGAATTGTCCCAGGCGCAGCATCAGCCCGGCTTCCATTTGGCCGTCGGATAAGGGGAAAACATAGGCGACTGCCGGCGGCAGACGGGGTGCAACTTCAAGCATTTTGGGGGGGAGGATGTAAAACTGAAGATTGGCATGTTCGGATAATTTTACCCGGGGGGCATTGGAACTATAATATTTAATGGTGGGACAGTCTATGGCCTCCCGCTTGATTCCGAATTTATCGCCCAGGGGATCTTTATGACCCATACAGCCCAGAACACTGGTTCCTTTTATCGGATGTACCTGGTTCTGCTTGTCCTTGTATGTGACACCCACACACCGGTGATCTTCTTCCATTAACGCCACGACGTCTGATTCAAATAAAAACTCGGCTCCAGCCTCCGTGGCAAGGGTTTTCATATGTTTCATCAGATGATCCCAATGGAAAAAGTAATAGGGTTTATGAACGTCAATGAGGGTGTTCTTACGGTCCATGGGGCTGTGAAATCTTCTATGCGAGGGGTCATTTGAAGCATTGTTTTTTAACCAGTCTTTGCCCAGCAGATCGTCCATTAACGGATAGTGGGCAATGCTTTCTCCTCTGGGCTCAGGTCCGGGCCTGGTCCCCTTTTCAAGGACGATACACGAGGCGCCGAGACGTCCTGCCGTGATTGCGGCCGCAAGGCCTGTGGGCCCTGCGCCGGTAATAATAAAATCATATCTGTTTTTTAGCATTTTCCCCTCTTAATCCGGATCTTATGTCCGAAGAGTGTTGGTGGGCGATCATCAGTTTGATGTCACCATAGGCATAGTCATTTCCCAATTCTTTTTTGATCTGGGTCAGTGAATGATGGGAAGCCGACGTCAGTTTTTCTCCAATGGCCTGCTGTTTTTCCGGTGAAAGCAATTTGTTGATATCCAATTGGCCGGTTTTGATAAAAAAACACAAATGGCTTTGGATGGTGGATTCCACCAGTCCCCTTTCCTTTGCGATCTCCTGGGGGGACATTCCTTTATTGAACAGATCAAAACTGATCTGTCGGGTGTTGCCGGAAGCCGTCTTGGTTGCGGCTTTTTTCGGTCTTGAGTCCTTTTTTTGGGGCAGTGCCCTGGAAAGGGGCAGTATCACGGTTTTGATCCCGTGGTTTTTGCGATGGGCGGCAACCATTTCCAGGAGTTCCCCGCCGTATTTTTCAAGGGTTTTTTTCCCGACCCCCGGTATTTTTGCCAGATCTGTTTCAGTGTCCGGCAGGCAGACCCCGATCTGGATCAATACCCGCTGATGCAGTACCTGAAAATGGGCAAGGCCTTCTTCAGCGGCTTTTCGGGATCGCCAGTCCTTCAGCCGGCCGAACAATTCCGGATGTTCGATGTCAGATTCCGAGTAGGCCGGGGTCTGGGATTTTTGTACTTTTTCAGGGATAAGGTTTATTTCGGCCTGGGATATGGCCCGGAGGTAATTGCCGGGTGAGAATTGATTTTCACAGCATTTTATGCCGGCCCGTTTAATGGCAATCTCCTTTTTAAGATTTTCCAGGGCAGTGCTCAATTTTTTGCCCAGTTCCCTGTTGTCGGTTTCCAGGTGCAGCGTTTGTACAATACCATCAAAATTCTGGGCAAATTGATCCTGGAACCAGGCCGATGCCTTGCCAAGACGTTCCAGAACATGGGGATCTGACCCGGGGAGGCGGTCCACCTTAAAAAGGGTTTTGAGCTGATGCCCAAAATTTTCACCGACCCTGAAAATATTTTTTTCAGCGCTTTCTTTTATCCGGTTGATATCGGTCAGGCCGGATATCTGGACCAATTTGGCATTGGTCTGGAGCAGTCGGGTCAGATAGTTCAACCGGTTGTGAAGAAAGTTAAAATCAAAACACTCCAGTAGCAGATGTTGCTGGTAGTCTGTTTCGGCTGCGCCAAGCAGGGTTTTTGACGGCCGGTTTTGCCGGATCTTTTCGGTAAAGTCCAGGACCGCTTCATCGGTTTCAATTCCCTGGGGGGGGATGGGGGCGCTGAGCACCATTCCCCCAAGGGTTTTGCAGCGGCTCAGGGCGACATACACCTGGCCATGGGCAAAGGCGGATTTTGCATCGATGACGGCTTTTTCAAAGGTCAGTCCCTGGCTTTTGTGGATGGTGATGGCCCAGGCCAGTTTCAGGGGGTATTGTTTGAATTTGCCGATAACCTCCTGTTCCACTTCCTGATTTTCCGGGTTCAGTGTATAGCGGATGTTTTCCCATTCCACCGGTGCCACCAGAATTTCATCGGAATCTCCGGGGCAGAGGATGCGGATGTTCTGGTTGGAAATGTGTTTTATACGCCCGATTTTGCCGTTGTAATATTGTTTTTCACCAGAAGCATCATTCCGGAGGAACATTACCTGGGCGCCTTCCTTGAGCAGGAGAATGCCCGGGGTCGGAAAGATGTATTCTGGAAAATCTCCTGAAATTTCGGCTTTGAAAGAATACTGTTTGCCGGTCAAAGCCCCAAGCCGGGTCAGATTCATGACGTCTGCATTTTTATTGTGGGTGGTCAGGGTGATATAGCCCTGGTCATCGTCGGGGGTGAAATCCTGGATATACCGCTGGTTCAACAGGGCAGCAGATGGCGCGTCCAGGCGGTTGTCCCGCACCCGGTTCAGCAGTTGGATAAAATTGACATCTGACTGGCGAAAGATATGGGTGAGTTCGATGGTATGAAATTGGGTCTGTCCCAGGGCATGGCTTGAAAAAAAATAAACCGAGGCATAATATGGCTGCAGCAATTGCCATTCCGAAGGCTTTGCCACAGGGGAAAGCTGGTGCAGGTCGCCGATCATGAGCAGCTGAACCCCGCCAAAGGGCTGATCATTGCGTCGGTGGCGCCGCAGCACCGCATCAACGGCATCCAGCAGATCGGCCCGGACCATACTGATTTCGTCAATTATCAGCAGATCAAGGCTTTTTATGATCCGTATTTTTTCTTTGCTGAACCGGAACAATCGCTGGCGGTTGGCTTCGGTTGTCTGGCTGCCGGGAATAAAGGGGCCAAAGGGCAATTGGAAAAATGAATGGAGGGTGACGCCGCCGGCATTGATGGCGGCAACTCCGGTGGGCGCCGTGACAATCAGCCGTTTTTCCGTGTTTTTTTTCAGGCGGTGTAAAAAGGTGGTTTTGCCGGTACCCGCTTTCCCGGTCAGGAAAATGTTGCAGCCGGTGTTTTGGACAAAATTTGCAGCCAACTGCAGCTCAGGATTGTGGGGTATGGTGGGCGGCATATTCTTTTTTTTCCGTTCTTGGGAAATTCCAGGTTGATTTTTTCCTCCTAAAAACACATCATAAAATGGCAAAAACAAGGGGAAAAAGCAATGGTGTAAAAAAGTTTAGACACTTTTTCAACAAAAAAACGATCAGGGATTCAACCATCTTTAAATTAAACAAGGAGGAGAATTATGGGGTTTGCACCATGTGTAATGCAGTTGAAAAGCGATGCATTCGAGCAAGACGGTTTGATTCCGTCCAAATTTACCGGCGAAGGTGCGGACGTTTCGCCCTCAATTTCATGGACAGCGCCACCCCGGGACACAAAGGGGTTTGCCGTTATCTGCCATGATCCGGATGCCCCTCTTGTGACCGGAGACGGCACCTATCTATTTGTACACTGGGTATTGTACAATATCCCGGGCAATGTCACGCGCCTGGAGGAAGGTACCAAACTGTTTACCGGCGGCCGGAATGATTTCGGTCAGATCGGATACAATGGCCCCATGCCCCCCAAGGGGCATGGGCGTCACCGCTATTATTTCTGGGTTCTGGCGCTGAAAGAGCCGTTTGCCCTTGAAGGGGGGCTGACAATGTGGCAGGTTCTAAAAAAACTTGAACCTTGCCTCATCGGGATGAATCGCCTGGTCGGTTGCTATCTAAGGGATTAAGCGGCATTAGGGGCTTTTGATGAATCCGGCACCCTTAAAAATTAAGATTGACTATGAAGAGAATAAATGTTAAATGAAAATCATTATCACTTAAGAGGAAGAGACTCCAATTGCCGGACCCTGAAAAAAGATTTAAAACCATCATCCAAAAATTAAGGGATAATGGCCACAAGATAACGCCCCAGCGGATGGCCATCATTAAAATTCTTGCCGAAAGCAAAGATCATCCCAGTGTTGAAGATATCCATGATCAGATCAAAAATGATTTTTCAACAATGAGCCTTGCCACGGTATACAGAAATATTGTATTAATTAAATCAATTGGTGAAATTCTTGAGTTGGGGTTCCCGGATGGGAGCAATCGATATGATGGAAATAAGCCCTACTCCCATCCCCACATCATCTGTATCAAGTGCAAAAAAATTGTAGATCCGGATTTGGACAGTCTGGAAGATTTGAAAAATGAGCTCGCGGTTGAGACAAATTTTAAAATTCTGAATCATCGATTGGATTTTTTTGGTATTTGCAGCAATTGTATGGGCCAGGAAGTTTAGTATATTTTTTTGTCGATCACATGATAATTATTATCATATAGTATTCTATCTCTATAATCAAAAAATGAGGAGGTCAACATGTCCAATGAAAACTGCAAGTGCCCGGTAACGGGCCGAACTGACAAACCCACTGCCAACAGAGGCACATCGAATCGGGACTGGTGGCCGAACCAGTTGAGCCTCAAGATGCTCCATCAGAATCCGCCCATGGGCAATCCCATGGGCGAGGCGTTCAACTATGCTGAGGAATTCAAGAAGCTGGACCTTGGGGCCCTGAAAAAAGATCTCTATGCGCTGATGACCGACTCCCAGGAATGGTGGCCGGCGGACTATGGTCATTACGGGGGATTGTTCATCCGGATGGCCTGGCACAGTGCAGGCACATACCGAATGGGCGACGGCCGCGGCGGGGCAGGCGCCGGCAACCAGCGCTTTGCACCCCTCAACAGCTGGCCGGATAACGTGAACCTTGACAAGGCGCGCCGTCTTCTCTGGCCCATAAAGCAGAAATACGGCAGGAAAATTTCCTGGGCAGATCTTATGATCCTCGCTGGCAACTGCGCCCTTGAGTCCATGGGTTT
>JAHIVS010000520.1 GCA_018816605.1 Pseudomonadota bacterium | reverse complement strand
GATCTTTGCTCATTGAAATCGACGGAATCAAAGAAGCCTGTGAACGGGAAATGGCCAAAATCATCGAAAAGCTAAAAAACAACAACGCCGTCCACATCCAGGAATCGGCCAATGATGCCGACAGGGAACGTCTTTGGACGGCAAGGCGTTCGGCCTATGGGGTCTTTGCAAAACTTGCACCGGACATTGTTTCCGAGGATGTGACCGTGCCGGTGAGCAAAGTTCCGGAAATGACCCGCAGAATCAAGCAGATCGCCAAAAGTTACGGGTTAACGGCCGGGGTGCTGGCCCATGCCGGAGACGGCAACATGCACCCCATGATCCCGGCGGACAGGAGCAATACCCAAGAATGGGCAAGGGTGGAAAAAGCCTTTGATGAGATATTTCAAGCCGCCGCAGATCTGGGCGGTACCCTGTCCGGGGAGCACGGCATCGGCCAGGCCAAGGCCCGGTACCTGCCCCTGGTCATGAACCAGGACTCCATCAATCTCATGACCCGGATCAAACTGGCCATTGACCCCGACAACATCCTCAACCCGGGGAAATTTGTATGAATTCACCCATAAATTCACCTGTGAAACCACTTAAAAACTGCGGGAAATGCGGCCTATGTCTTGGGGCTTGCCCGGTGTATAAAGTATTAAAAGAGGAACAGGCGTCTCCCAGGGCCCGGCTCCAGTTGATCAAGGCTTACGAGAACCAAACCCTTGAATCCTCTGCCCTGTTAAAGGAACTCATCTCCAAATGTCTGATGTGCGGGTCCTGCGCCAAGGCCTGTCCGTCTGGCATCAACCACTATGAAAAATTCATGGAGATGCGGGAAAAGATGGTCAAGCAGATGGGAGAAACCCCGGCCATAAAAAGCTTAATTTTTCTGCTGGCCCGTGAAAGTCGCATCCGAATGGGGGCTGGCCTTGCCCGGCTGGGGCAGAAGCTGACCCCTGGCTTTCTGGCCAATAAATATTGCATAGGTAACATCCCCCTGAAACAATTTTCCCCCCTCAACCCCATCCCTTTTCGTAATACCGTGGCAAGGGTCATCCCGGCCCGGGGAACCAAAAAGGGGAGTCTCGTGTATTTTACCGGATGCGCCACGAATTTTTTGTATGAAGATACCGGCATCTCAACCATCGGCGTTCTCACCCATCTTGGCTATGAGGTGATCATCCCGAAAAGTCAGACCTGCTGCGGTATTCCGCTGATGTTCCATGGGGCTATGGATCAGGCTGTGGAAAACATGATGGTAAATATCCGTGCCCTTGGATCCTGCGAATGTGATGGCATAATAGTGGACTGCACCACCTGCGGGGCCGCCCTCAAGGATGAATACCCGGCCCTTATACAAAAACAGATAAAAAAAAATATGACAAACAGGGATTCCCTAAAATTGTCTGCCCATCCATCCCATCCCCTTGGGGAGGAAACCCTTGCCGCCCAGGCCCAAAAAATCGCTGAAAAAACCATGGACATTCTCTCGTTTATTGCAGCCCATAGGAAGGATCTTGTCTTTGACAAAACCCAACCGAAAATGGGCAATGTGGCCTATCATGCTCCCTGCCATTCCCGAAACAGTTTTAATACCCTGCCGTTGGTTCAATCACTTTTAAAAGAACTGCCATTTATCGAGTACACCCCGACCCCGGACGAAGCCGAGTGCTGCGGCGGCGGCGGAACCTTTTTTTATGAGCACCCGAAAACAGCCAAAAAAATAATGGACAAAAAAAAGAACCATGTCAAAGGAATTGGGGCAAAATACTGGCTCACGGATTGTCCGGTCTGCCGCATCAACCTTTCAGGAAACCTGGACAGCGCGAATGCCTTGGAAGATATCCGGGTGTTTCACCCCGTCACTCTGATCCATAATGCCTTGAAAAAGGATGTATTGAAAAACAAGGGGCATCAATAACCATGGAAATATCCCTTGAACAAGGACGGGGAACCGTCAATTTTTCCCTTTCCAGGGCAAAAATTCTGGAGGTGGTCCAGGGCAAAAAGATTCCCAAACTTACCCATGAAAAAATTTTGGATATCATCGACCGAGGAATCCAATCTTCTCTACCCTTGGATATCTTAAACAAAACCTGTGCCGTAATCATTCCCGACGATACAAGGCTTTGGGCCCGGGGGGACCTGTTTGTGCCCCGGATTATCAAGACCCTGTCCAACAGGGGGCTTGCCTTTGACCAAATAAAAATCATCATCGCCCTTGGCACCCATAAGGATATTTCCTCGGACATATTTGCCTCTCTGGCCGGGACCTATTGTACCGAGCACGTCACCATTTTAAATTCCGCAGGCCTCGACAAAGACCGCTTGGTAAATATCGGCACCACCTATAAAGGCACCCCGATGTTTGTGACCAAAGAAGCCTGGGAGGCCGATCACATCATCATATTCGGCGGGATTCTCCATCACATGCTGGCCGGATTTGGGGGGGGACGTAAATATATTCTGCCCGGCATTGCAGGCGAGGCCTCCATCCGTCATAACCACAGCCTTGCCATCCGCAAAGATGGCTCCCCCCATCCCCTGGTGCGCCAGGGCAAACTTTGGGGCAATCCGGTCAATGAAGACCTCATGGACGGGGCCACCCTTTTTTTAAAGGATAAAACCGCCTGCTATGTAGCCCTTGCCGCCAACGGTACCGGGGAACTTTTTTACGCCGCCGTGGGGGATGTCCATGACACCTTTATGGAGGGTTGTCAAAAACTCAACCATGCCTGTTGTGTACAAGTACCCAAAAAAGCAGATTTTGTTTTGTTTTCAGCCGGAGGGCATCGGGCCGATGGCCAGCTCTACCAGGCCACAAAAGCCCTGTTCAATGCCGTCAACCTGGTAAAGGAAGGGGGACAGATCCTGTTTGTTGCCGGTTGTGAAAAGGGAGAAGGCAATCTCGATTTTGCAGAAAAGCTCAAAACTTTCAAAAAAAACCCGGAAAAGTTGGGCCAACGACTGGTATCAGATTTTGACATGCCCTCCTATGTGGCCTTCCGGGTGATTGATATTCTCAATCGCTTCCAGGTGACCCTATCTTCGAAACTTGACCGTCAACTAACCCTGGATCTGGGGTTTGAGTATGCCGACAACTTGGATCACTACCTCAAAAACCTCAATGGCCAAGGATATATTATCCCCTTTGCCGAAAATATACTGCCCCAGGTCAAAAAACAATCCCGCCCTCGGCCCACAGGAAGAAAAACAGGAGCATCATATGGATGAAAAAATCATATCAGGGAATCTCAAACGGCTTCGAACCCAAAAAAAACTGACCCTCCAGGAGTTGGCCGAAAAAACAGGCCTGACCAAGGGATATCTGTCCAAGGTGGAACGTTCCCAGAAAGCACCTCCCTACTCCACCCTGACCAAAATCGCCGGTGCCCTGGGGATTGAAGTGACCACCATTCTCTCCACAGATGTAAAGCCCCTGAAAGATGTTAGAATCTGTCTGTGCCGGGGGGACAAGCGATCCATTATCCGGGAAACCGACCAGTTTGCAGGCTATGATTACGAAATTCTGGCAGAGGGCAAGCCCGGCAAGAACATGGAACCCTTTATCATCCATGCACCCTTTGACATCAAAAGAACTTTCACCCACGAAGGCGAAGAATTCATCTATGTCATGGACGGGCAATTGGAGTTTTGCTATGGAGAGGATACCTATATTTTAAATTCCGGTGACAATATTTATTTTGACTCCATTGTCCCCCATGTGGGCAAAAGCCTGGGGGAAACGAAAGCAAGGCTGCTGGTGGTCATCTATTTTTACAAACGAAACCGACAATAAGCCCGACAGGGAGAAGAGCTCCATGTTTCCCCCCATTG
>JAHIVS010000519.1 GCA_018816605.1 Pseudomonadota bacterium | reverse complement strand
TCGATGATTTAATTGTGATAAGGAAATTAGGATTATGACTCAGATTATCAGTATTGCAAACCAGAAGGGGGGCGTAGGCAAGACCACTACAGCGGTCAACCTTTCAGCCGTCCTGGCCAAATTGGGAAAAAGGGTGCTGCTTGTGGACTGTGATTCCCAGGCAAATGCCACCACGGGGTTGGGGATTGATAAACCCTCGCTCACAGCTTCTTTGTACCATGGGCTTATCGGAGAGGCCACCATTGACGAAATTATCCTTCCCACCATGTTGCCCAAGCTGATGATCGTTCCGGCCAATATTGATCTGATTGGGTTTGAGATCGAGATGGTGGCGGCAGATGGTCGAGAAGCAAAACTTAAACAGCTCTTGAAACCGGTTCAAGACCGGTTTGACTACATTTTTATCGATTGTCCCCCTGCCTTGAGCCTTTTGACCCTGAATGCGTTTACCGCATCCCATTCCGTACTCATTACCCTGCAAAGTGAATTTTTCGCCCTGGAGGGATTGGGCCAGCTGCTGGATACCATCAAGCGGGTCAAATCTTCCTATAACCCGGGACTGAAAATAAAGGGCATCCTTTTGACCATGTTCGATAAGAGGACCAATCTGGCCCAGAATGTGGTGGAGGATGCCAAGCAATATTTCAAGGACATGGTGTTTAAAACCAAGATTCCCCGGAATGTAAAACTGGGGGAGGCACCCAGTTACGGACTGCCGATTATCTTGTATGATAAGCAATCACAGGGATCAAAATCTTATCTATCCTTTGCCAGGGAGCTGCTGAAACGATGATGAAAAAGACAAAGAAACATACAGGGCTTGGTCGGGGAATATCTGCGCTGATCCCAGATATGGGTGGTTCGGAAACCGGTTCTGATTTTTTTTATTGCCCCATTAAAGATATCATCCCCAACCGGTATCAGCCCCGGACGGTTTTCAGCCAGGAAGAGCTGGATCGCCTCCGGGATTCCATTGCCGAGCAGGGTGTGCTTCAGCCATTGCTGGTCCGTCACATGGGCGACGGGTATGAACTGATTGCAGGGGAACGAAGGCTTCGGGCGGCAGAAGCGGCAGGTCTTGACCGTGTGCCGGTGGTGATAAAGGATTTGACCGACGAGCAGGTTCTGGAAGTTTCCATTATCGAGAACATCCAGCGCCAGAATCTCAATGTGCTGGAAGAAGCCGAGGCCTATTTCAGGCTCATTGACGAATTCAAGTATACCCAGGAAAAGGTAGCTGAAAAAATTGGGAAAAACAGGTCCACCATTGCCAACCTTTTGAGGCTGAGAAGCCTGCCTCCTGAAATAAAGGAGAGTCTTCTTGCCGAGAAAATCAGCATGGGCCATGCCCGGGCCCTTCTGGGGGGAGGAAGCCAGGAGAACCAGCTCTACCTTTTTTCACTGGTGTTGAAAAAGGGGCTTTCCGTGCGGGAAACCGAGCGCTTGGTCAACCAGGCCAAACAGGAACCCAAAAAATTTGCCAAAAAAATCTCTGCCCAGGAAGAGCAATTTCTGGAGCAGACCTCCAGCCAGATCGCTACTCGAATCAAAAGTCCGGTCTTTATAAAAAAGAATGGAGAAACCGGCAGGATTGAAATCAAGTTCAAATCCAAATCTGAATTTGATCGCCTTGTGGAGCTGTTGAGCCATATTTCATGAGCCCTATTTCATGAAAATTACCGTTGCAAAAACGGCGGGCTTCTGTATGGGGGTCCGGCGGGCAGTGGATATGGTTTTGGATGCCTCTAATCTTGCAGGCGAGCCTATTTTTACCTACGGGCCGCTTATCCACAACCCACAAGTTTTAGAAATGCTGGAAAATAAAAAAATTTTCCGCATAGATACCATCCCACAAAAAGGTGAGGGCATCGTGCTGATCCGGGCACATGGCGTGCCGCCCGAAGATGCGGCTGCTTTAAAAAAAGCCGGATTCACGGTTGTGAACGCCACCTGTCCCCGGGTGGTCCGTGTCCAGGTGATCATCAATCGTTACGCCAAGAAGGGCTATTCCACCATTATCATCGGAGATAAAAAACATCCGGAAGTGGTGGGGCTTTTGGGGTATGCAAGGGGAAACGGGGTTACCGCCACCTCCATGGAACAACTTTTGGGGTTGCCTTGCTTTGAGAATGCGGTTGTGGTGGCCCAGACCACACAGAATACCGTGT
>JAHIVS010000518.1 GCA_018816605.1 Pseudomonadota bacterium | reverse complement strand
TGACCATGATGCCGTCCGCCCCTTTTTTCAGGGCATCCAAGATCAGATCCGGGTGGACCATGCCCGAGCACATGACCCGGATGGCCTTCATGTTGGCGGGGTATTCCAGTCGGGAAACCCCGGCCAGATCACCGCCGGCATAGGAGCACCAATTGCACAGAAACCCGATAATGGTAGGTTCGAAATTATCTGACATATTCTTTTCTCCTTAACTTCATATGGTTTTTTCCAGGATGGCATCCACCTGGGCCTTGAGCTGGTTCAGGGTAAATCCGTTGACCACAACCCCTTCCTTGGGGCAGGTGGCGGCACAGATACCGCACCCTTTGCACAGGGCTTCGTTTGGTTTTATTCGCCGGTGGCTTTTCTGGTGTTCGTCCTGGTACTCAACAAGTTGGATGGCGTTATAGGGGCAGATATCCACGCACAGGGCACACCCGTCGCAATTATGGGTCACACAGGACTTGATGGCATCCAGTTCCAGGGTTTTTTTGGAAAGAATCACACTGGCCCTGGAGGCTGCGGCCCGTCCCTGGGAAATGGCCTCGTCAATGGGTTTGGGGTAGTGGCAGATACCGGCCAGAAACACGCCGTCCACGGTGGAATCCACGGGTTTTAGCTTGGGATGGGATTCCATGAGAAACCCGTCTGCATTGGTCGCGCATTTGAACAAATTTACAAAGGGGGTGGTGTCATTGGGGACAATGGCAGTGGCCAGAACAACAAGGTCTGCCTTTATGGAGACCATCCTCTGGAGAACCGGGTCAAAAAGATCCACCAGAAGGTCTGAATTCTCCTGTTTGACGACCGGTTTTGCATTCCGGGTGTATTTAATGAAAATTACCCCCAGGTCCCTGGCCTGGCGGTAAACGGTTTCCATGTCTGCATAGGTCCGGATATCCCGGTAGAGGATGAAAATGTCCATTTGGGGGTTCATTTTCTTGAGCCGGACGGCTTTCTTGATGGACTGGGTACAGCAGACCCTGGAGCAATAGGGGCGGTCCTGGTTTCTGGAACCCACACACTGGATAAAAACCGCCGAGGTGATCTTCCGGGCCCAATCCAGATCTGTCTTCATCCTGGCATTGATCTCCAGGGTGGTCATCACCCGGTCATCCTGATTATACAGGTATTCTGAGGGCTTGGACTCGGTGCCGCCGGTGGCAATAATGCAGGCTCCGAATTCAATATCTTCAGAGATACCGTTCACCATCAGTTCTCCGGTAAAGCTGCCCACAAATCCCGCCACACGGGTCAGGGTGGTATGGGTGAGCACCCGGATTCCTTTGTGCCGGGTAACTTTTTCCTTCAAAGCAGCCAGATGGGTCTGGATATCTTCGTCTTTCCATGTTTTTAACAGGGTGTTGCCCACCCCGCCAAGCTCGGCTTCCCGTTCAATTAAAAGGGTTTCATACCCCTGGTTGGCAAGATTGTGGGCCGCGCTCATTCCGGCAAGGCCGCCTCCCACCACCAGTGCCCGGGGGGTGATGTTCACCAGGATATCCTGCAGGGGGAAATTTCGCGTCACTTTGGCCACGGCCATCTTGACCTGTTGCTTTGCCTTGGCCGTGGCTTTTTCCGGTTCATTGGGATGAACCCAGGCATTCATGTTCCGGATATTGGCCATTTCCACCATGTATTTGTTGAGCCCGATGTTCTGAAGGGTTTCCTGGAACAGAGGCTCATGGGTTCTGGGGGTACAGGCGGCAATCACAACAGCATTGAGATCCTTATCCTTAATGGTCTGGGCGATAAGATCCTGGGTGTCGGCAGAGCAGGTAAACATCTGATTGTCCACATAGGCGACTCCGGGAAGGTCTTTTGCATAAAGGGCAACCGCATTCACATCCACCACCGACGAAATATTGTTGCCGCAGGAACACACAAACACACCAATGCGGTTTTCCCGGTTGGAAATATCAAATTCCTCCACAAATTTTTTTTCAATGGTTAAGGTGTCCCGGGCTTGTGCAAGAATCGCCTTGACCCGTGCCGCTGCGGTTGAGGCGCTGGCAACGGACTGGGGGATGGCTTTGGGGCTTTGAAAGCTGCCCGTCACAAAAATGCCTTCCCGGGTTGTGGCCACCGGGTCAAAGCTGTTGGTCATTGCAAATTTGAACGGGTCCAGTTCGATCCTGCATTTGCGGGCCAGGTCCATGGCATCTTGGGGGGCCTGAATACCGATGGAGAGCACCACCATGTCAAAGAAGTCTTCATGGTTTTTGCCTGTTTCATCGGCCCATATCAGGGTAACGCCGAATCCGTCCGGACCTCTGAGCAGGGTGTGGGGCCGGGCCTTGATATATCGTACCCCTTTTTGCCTGGAGGTTTCGTAATAGCGTTCATACTCTTTGCCCGGGGTCCGGATATCCATGTAGAAAATGGTCTGATCGCTTTTGCCCTGGGGCAGGTGGCCCTGGGTCATGACGGCCTGTTTGATGGCATACATGCAGCAAACACTGGAACAATATCCATTGTTTGTACCATTGGTGTTTCTGGAGCCAACGCACTGGATCCAGGCCACCTTGCTGGGTTCTTTTCCGTCTGACTCTTTTTTCAAATGGCCCATGGAAGGACCGGAGGCTGACAGCATCCGTTCATATTCAAGGCTTGTCACCACATCCGGTATCGTGTCATACCCGTAATAATCGATACCCGAAGGAGAAAAGGGTTTGAACCCCGGCGCCAGGATAATGGCACCCACCTTTATCGCGATATATTCGGTTTTCATGTCATGGTTGATGGCGCCGGTGGGGCAGACATCAACGCAGACCCCGCATTTTCCCCGGGTCTGGTAAATACAGTTTTTTGCATCAATGGCGTATTTAAGGGGAACGGTCTGGCCGTATTTGATATAGGCGGCCTTGCGTTTGTTCAAGCCCATGTTGTATTCGTCGTCCACCCGTTTTGGGCATTTCTGGGCGCACAAACCACAGGCGATACATTTTTCCTCGTCCACAAACCGAGGGCTTTTTTTGATTTTAACGGTGAAATTTCCCGCCTCTCCTTGCACGTCTTCGATCTGGGAAAGGGTCATCAATTCAATGTTCAAGTGCCGACCGCACTCAACCAGTTTGGGTGAGATGATTCACATGGCACAGTCATTGGTGGGAAAGGTCTTGTCCAGCTGGGACATGGCCCCTCCGATACCGGAGCTTTTTTCCACAAGATAGACATAGAATCCGGAATCTGCCATATCCAGAGCTGCCTGGATACCGGATATTCCGCCTCCGGCCATTAAAACCGAACCAATGGGTTTTTCTGTCATAATTACCTCTTCTGCATGTTAAATGGTTTTAGATTCCCCTGTTGACTAAAAAGCGTGTACGGCTTTTGAGTTCCCCTAAAATTTTGCCAGCTGCCAGCGCTATTGCATTTTTTGCCCTGGGACAGAGCCCGGGGGCAATTTCATTGGGTATGGATTGGGTATGCATGGCAATTATTTTTACTTCAATGCCCCTGTCTTTCAGCTGGGCGAGCAGGTTGGAAGAAGGGGACTGGTGCAAGGAAAAATCAGAAAGCTTTTCCCTGGGCATGGCTGCCAGATCGATCTCAAACACCTCGCCCTGTTCCCGTCCGTCCATGGTGACGGCATCAATGACAATGACCAGTTCGGGTATGGTGTCCGCCAAAAGCAGGTCAAATATGAAATCCCGGATGCCTGTGCCGGCATCCACCAACAGGACCGAATCCGGTAATGTATGGTGTGCATTTATGTAAGCAATGACTTCCGGGCCGAATCCGTCATTGCCGAAAAGGGTATTGCCACACCCAAACACCAGATAGGGTTTTTCATAAATCAATGTTGTCAATGGTTTTTTCTGCTCCAAAATGCAAAATATTTATCAAATAAATACAAATCATTTGATAAATATTTATTAATAAATAAATATTATAAAAAAATTAATTCTCGTTTGTCTGAGAAAAAAAAGTTTAACCACTACCAGGTCTTTTTGGGGATGTCAATAGCGGTTGGGGGAATTTGGACAGATTTCTTGCGGATAAAAATGGCCGTGCGCGGAATCCTATACCCAGATGGTTTTTCCGCCTTCCGTTGAAGGGTTAGAGGTATTTTGTTTTGATTTTATCATAGGTTCCATTGGCAATGATTTTTTCCAACGCGGTTTTAAAAGCAATCACCAGTTGCTTGTCCGTTTCCAAGCTGAATGCCAGGTATCCAAAAAGTTTGAAATCAAGGGGGAAGACTTTTTGTATGGTATCAAAGGGTTGATACCCCAGCCTTTTAAGGGTATGGGCAGCAACCAGTTCATCCTCCACCCATAAATCGATCCGCCGGTTGATCAGTTTGATGGCATTCATCTGGGGGGTTGCCACAATATCCAGATGGTCCACACCCTTTTCCATAAGGTGTTTACTCCTTGCATCATTCCGGGCTGCACCAATTTTGTAGCCATTGGCCTGGCCATAGGAAGAGAGACGGATCTGGCTATTTTTAAGGGAGAAAAGATAGGAGGTCCCCGAAATAAGCACTCCCACCCACTGGAAAAGGGGTTCCCGTTCAGGGGTCCTTGCAATGGTGTAGATCAATGTATTTTTCTGTTTCAAGGCAATCTGGTAGGCCCGGGCCCAGGGATGGACGGAAATGGATGCCGACACCCCGAGTTCGGCCACTATTCCCTGAACTATTTCTGTACAGAACCCTTTTGTCACACCGGTTTCACTGTAACTGAGCGGGGCAAATTCACTGGTCACAATTCGGATCTCTCCCGGGTTTGTCGGCAGGCTGTGGGCGTGTGCCGGCAGATCGGTCTGGCATAGGCCCAGAATGAAGAAAAGAATGCAAGCAAATCGTTTCAGCAAGTTCGTCATGGGGTATTCCTTATCCGCCAGGGGCATTTAAATGGGTGCGAACAGAATATCCCGGAATCCGAGAAAGGTCAATTGGATTTCAAGAAATATTCACTGGTCCGGTTGATTCTTCCTTGACACTTTGAAAGAGAAGTGGTAGATACCCCTTTGTTTTGTCGGGGCGTAGCGCAGTCTGGTAGCGCACTTGTCTGGGGGACAAGTGGTCGCGTGTTCAAATCACGCCGTCCCGACCAACACCATATCAAGGGTTTTCAGAATATCTGAAAGTCCTTTTTTTGTTTCTGGTGTCGCTTTTGCATTTTTCTGGATCTTCTCTGGCTCTTTTTGGGTGAATCTTCCTGACAACGCATCCATGGCATTTTCAACGGCTCCATCACGTTCATGCAGGTAAATTGAGATGAAGGCGCCATTTTCAGTCCGGTAAAACAATGAGTTTTTCCGATGTTGAATGCAGCGTTTCAAGCTTCGTTCACAAATATTGTTGTCCAGAGGGGCTCCCGGTATCTCCAAAAACCGTGTCAATTCGGTCCAGTGATTGTTCATATAGGTGATTGCCTTTCCGAGCCCGGAGTTCGGCTCCACCAGCTTTTCTTCTGTTTGGCGTGATAGCCAGAATTTGAGGCCTGTCATCAGGGGGCCGCTGTGTTTTTTATGATAGACCAGTCGCTGGCCCGGTGTCATTTTCTGCTTTTTAGCCTGAGCGTCTATGCCGTAGACTTCAGCGAGCACCTCAATGACATGGGCTGTTTCCTCAGGAATATTTTCGACCTCGTCTACAAAATTCCTGCGGGCGTGTGTCAGGCAATTGGACAAAATCGCCTTGAACTCTTCACTAATGTTGCGGGACAGGGCATCGCACATCTGGATCAGAGCCAGTCTGCCCGCAGCTTTTTTCCGGTAAAGCTCGTTGATATTTTCACCGGCGTGATTCGGTCCGGTATAAAACAGAGCAATCTGTCTGTCATCACCGATTCGGGAGATGATTCCCGTGGCCTTTTTCGGCCACCAGTTGAAACGGCCTTTGGACAACCGCTTTTGGCACAGCCAAAACCCCTGACTGTCATAGCATAAAATTTTCATGGCCGTTCGTCCCCGATTAATAAATATGAACAGATACCCTGAAAATGGATCTGATTGCAGGATCTTCCGGCATATACCGGCCAGGCCGTCAATACCTTTTCTAAAAGCTTCGGGTTCTGCGGCCAACAGTATCCGCATCTGGGGTGTCACCTGAATCATGGGACACCCGACAGTAGAATCTTTCATTACATACCCAGGCATGTGAGGATCCGACTTACCGGGAAAGAATCTCAGGGATAGAGCAACGGGGTTTGATTTACTATAAAAATGTCGACTTCCAAAAAAAACCTGGGCAGACAGTAAGGAGGCCGAAATGAAATCAGGAAAAAGCAGTGTTGCCAACCTGTTTGCCCCCTACAGAGAAAAACATTCTCAGCAGCATTATCTCAATTTTTTCAAGAACAATGTCCCCAGATGGGAGGGCAGCTAACCCGGAAG
>JAHIVS010000517.1 GCA_018816605.1 Pseudomonadota bacterium | reverse complement strand
TACCATTTTTAAGCCGTTTGTCCAGTCGGAAGACGATATTACCAACCGCTACGGCGGTACCGGTCTCGGCCTTGCCATCAGTAAAAATATTGCAAAAAGAATGGATGGAGATCTGTGGGTAAAATCCCAAAAAGACAAGGGGTCAACTTTTTATTTTTCAGCCGTTATGGCCAACGCCGATCTCAAAAAACAGGACCGGATCAGACCTTCGGGACTAAAGGGTAAAAGGGTTCTGGTCAGCACCACAACCTGGGATGCCTTTGAACTTTTGAACCATGAATTGCTGCGGACCGAAATGAAGGTGCACCATGAATCCTGGGATAATTTTCCCTTGTTTTTGACCACCCCGGCGGCCCGGGAGTTTGATCTGGGGATTATCGATTTCGGAAAAGCCATAAAACCCACATCACCGGATCTTTCTTGTCTGCTTGAAAAATTTTCCCCAAAAGATTTTGACTTTGACTGGATCGCCTGCTGTATCCCTTTCCCGGGAATTGCAAAGCAAATTAAAACCGCAGGATTTAAAGGCTATTTATCAAAACCGATCCGAAGGCAGACATTGGTGGAAATGGCGGCCTATGTCATGGGATTGGACAAGCGCCCACACCCGGAAAATGGCCGTAAATCCAGCCACTTCTTAACGGTTCATTCCCTGGCTGAAAACCAGAAATACGGCGTATCCATCCTTCTTGTGGAAGACAACCCGGTCAACCAGAAAATGACCAGTCTGATGTTGTCAAAGGCCGGGTATTGTGTGGAGGTTGCAGGAAACGGAGAGGAAGCCCTTGAATTGTTTAAAAAAAGCCCGGATGGATATGACCTGATTTTGATGGACATTAACATGCCCAAAATGGATGGGATTGAAGCCACCCGGCAGATTCGGTCCCTTGAAATGAAGTTCACGCCCAAAACCCGGGTGCCCATCCTGGCGCTGACCGCCAATGTGATGAATAATTTTAAAGAAAAATGCCTGGCGGCGGGAATGGATGACTTTCTGACCAAACCCATTAAACGGGACCTGGTATTTGAAGCGCTACAAAACTGGTCCCGTACAGGAAAATGATTTTTAAAAAGGCCCTATTCTTCGGAAGGGTCTTGGGGGATATTTTCCTTATGCTTGCACTCTTTGTTGGGGCATTTTAAAAATTTTCCCTCCCGTTTGTTTTCCTTTTCAACAAGGAAAAGAGAATCGCAGTCCGGGCATTCTTTGTTTACCGGTCTATCCCAGGAGGCAAAGCTGCAGTCCGGGTATTTGGAGCAGCCGTAAAAAACTTTTCCCCGCTTGGATTTTTTTTCAATAATGGTCCCCCCGCATCCGGGCTCAAAACAAGAAACCCCTGTATCCGTGTTGGAATTTTCCTGACCCACGGACTCGGTGTGTTTGCATTTCGGATATCCTGTACAGGCAAGAAACAATCCGAATCGTCCCTCCTTTTGAACCATGGGTTCTTTGCACATGGGACAGTCTTTGACCGGGGTATTGTCTTCTATTTTTTCAACAATGGAAATGTTGCCGCGTTCATCTCTCAGATAGTTGCTGGTAAAGGAACACTCCGGATAGCCTGTACAGGCAAGAAAATGACCATTACGACCGATTTTTATGTTCACGGCTTTTTGGCACAAAGGACAATTAATACCGGTTTCAACGCCCACTCCCTTGACGCTGACCATTTTTTCACCGGCATCATCAAGGGTTTTTTTGAAATCGTCGTAAAACTCGGTCAGAAGTGCAACCTCATTTAGCTTGCCGCTCTCCACATCATCCAGGTTGTTCTCCATCTGGGCGGTAAAGGATATATCCAAAAGCGTGGGGAAGGAGGCTACCAGCAGATCATTTACAATAAATCCCAATTCACTGGGGACAAAATAGCGGTTCACCAGATCCACATACCCTTTGTCCTGGATAACACTGATTATGGAGGCATAGGTACTGGGCCTTCCAATACCGTTTTTTTCAAGCTCCTTGACCAGGGAGGCTTCCGAAAACCGTGGCAATGGTTTTGTAAAATGCTGTTTGGGGTCCAGTTTCCGGGTTTTGAGAACAGCCCCTTCTTCGACAACCGGCAATGCCTGTATCTCTTTGTCCGCGGTCTTTTCTTCAGAAGCATACACTTCCATAAATCCGGTTTATTTTAACGATGCAGCGCTCACCGAGAAAGTATAGGTGTCTGTTGCCTTGATCATGATGGCTTTTTGATCAATGAGGGCCTGGGTCATCTGGGAGGCGACAAATCGTTTCCAGATCAGGTCATAGAGCTTTAACTGGTCCTCGGACAGAAAGGAGGCCAGCTTTGCAGGGGTATTGAATACCGATGTGGGACGGATGGCCTCATGGGCATCCTGAACCTTGTTCTTATTTTTAAAGAATCGGGGATTTTTGACTGCATAGTCCTGACCGTAGTCTTTGGCAATGAGTTCCAGGGCCTCCTGGGCCGCTTCCGGTGCGATACGGACCGAGTCTGTACGCATATAGGTGATCAGCCCCTCCGGCCCTTTGGAACCGATTTCAATCCCTTCATAAAGCTGCTGGGCCACCACCATGGTTTTTTTTGCAGAAAATCTGAGCCGGTTAATGGCATCCTGCTGGAGTTTACTGGTAATAAAAGGAGGCTGGGGATTGCGCTTCATGGTTTTGTTTTTGATCTGCCCCACAACAAAGTCCGCTTTTTCAAGGTCTGCCAAAATACCAAGCGCTTGTTTTTCATTGGTGACCTTGGCTTTCTTATTGTTGATTTTAACCAGGGCAGCATTAAAGGGGGGCGGATTTTGGGCCAGGAGCGTAGCGGTAATACTCCAGTATTCTTCGGGGACAAATTTTCTGATTTCCCGTTCCCGGTCGCAGATAATCTTCACCGTAACCGATTGAACCCGACCTGCACTTAGGCCCCGTTGGACCTTTTGCCATAAAAGAGGAGAAATCTGGTATCCCACCAGCCGGTCTAATTTTCGCCTTGCCTGCTGGGCGTCATATTTATTAGCATCCGGGACCAACTGATTTTTAAGTGCCTCGTTGATTCCTTTTTGGGTCAGTTCATGGATGAGCACCCGGTGAAAGACCCGGCCTTTTTTTTTAAGGATGTCCATTATGTGGAAGGCAATGGCTTCCCCCTCACGGTCAGGGTCAGGCGCAAGGAAGATCTCATCCGCTCCCTTGGCAATTTTTTTTAAATTGGCAATGACCTTTGCTTTATGGGTGATGTTCTCATATTGCGCTTTAAAATTATCTTCAATATCAATACCGAGATTTTTGACCGGAAGATCCCGGATATGGCCGGCACTGGCAGCTACATTATAGTCTTTACCGATATATTTTGTAAGGGTTTTAATTTTGGTTGGGGACTCAACAATAATGAGCGGTTTTGCCAATTTTATTCCTCCGAAAGTGAAAAATAATTACCAGGATGCCGCAAAACCAGTCCTTTGAGTTCAAGATCAAGCAGGTTGGCGGAAACAAGACCTGTGTCCATCCGGGTCGATTCGATAATCAAATCAATATGTTTGGGGTAAGGATCGAGATGTTTATATACCAATCCAAGTTCTTTGTCCATGAAAGGAGGGTTTTTTTTTGTTTTTTTACCCTGGGGGACTGTCTGAACCAAGGGGTGAACATGGACAAACTGGTGAAGCTCATCAAGGATATCCATTTCATTTTCGACCAGTTTTGCACCCTGTTTCAGAAGAAAATGGGTGCCCCGGCTTTTTTTTGACTGGATACTGCCCGGTACGGCAAAAACTTCCCGATTATACTCTCCTGCCAGTCTGGCAGTAATGAGAGAGCCGCTTCGTTGCGCAGCTTCCACCACAAGGGTCCCTGTTGAAAGACCTGCAATGATCCTATTCCTGATGGGAAAATTTTGGGGATAGGGATCACAATTGAGTTTAAATTCAGAGATAACGGCACCCGTGTTTTGGATATCGGAAAAAAGGGGAAGGTTTTCTTTCGGATAGATCCGGTTGAGACCTGAGCCCAGAACAGCAATGGTTTTTCCACCCGCTTTTAAGGCACCCTTGTGGGCGGCAGTATCAATCCCCCTTGCCATCCCGCTGACCACCTGGAACCCGGCAGATGCCATGGAAAAAGACAGATTTTTTGCCGTGTTCAATCCATAGGCGGTCGGGGTTCTTGAACCAACTATGGATATGCAGGGCGCTTTGGCATCAAGGGTTCCCGTATAGGTCAAGAAAGGCGGGGGATCATGAATCTCCTTGAGCAGGGAAGGGTAGGCTTCCTGGGTCATGGTTACAATCTTCACCCCATGCCGGTAAACCTGATCAAGCTCGGATTGGGCCTTGCCCATGTATTTTTTATACCGGGGGATCTCCTTGACCACCCGGGGTGGAATTCCGGGAATTCTCTCCAATTGACGCGCTGGTGCAATCAGCACGTTTTCAGGAGAAAAAAATCTGTCAAGCAGCTGTTTGTAAAGGATATTTCCTAGATCCGGAATCTCCTTTAATATAAACCATGGCAGATATGTGTCTGAAAACGGGTCCATTTTTTAATTAAATTACCCAACTTATTTAAGTTTACCCTGGGCCTTTTCGGCTGCCGGTGAAAACGGATATTTGGTCAGAACCAATTTCAGATAGTGCTGGGCCCGGTTGGGATCATCCATGGACAAATAGGCATACCCGGTTTTCAAAAGTGCGTCGGGCACTTTTTCGGCTTTTGGATAGGTTTTGACAAGTGATTTGAACACCGTCACCGCCTTGGCATACTGGCCGGAAGAGTAGTGGCACTCTCCCAGCCAGTACATGGCATTATCTGCCAGGCTGTGGCGTGGATGCTGGGCAACAAAGGTTTCAAACAATTGTGCAGCATTGGCCAAATCCCCTTCCAAAAGAAGGGTCCTTGCTTTTTGATATAATTGTGAGGGTTGGTTATATGCAACCTGGTAAATGACCGGTTTTTGGTTTGACAACCGTTCCTCAAGCTGGGATATTTTATTCTCCAACAGGGTAATTTTGTCTTCCAGTTCGGAAATATTCTGGTTTTTTTTAGGGTCCAATTTCTGTTTCAGAGACCCACTGGTTTCTTTCCGGGTCTCTGTATTCAGTAGAACAGCGCTTTTCGGGTCCATCTGGGCAGTCTCTTTCTTGAAAAAATCAAAGGTGCTGCAGGAGAAAAGGACAAGACTGCACAGACAAAGAAGGATGGTTTTCAACAGGGTATCGTTTACCGGGGCCATCGTTTTTACCCTTAAGCGTGTCGGTTTATTTTTTCTGGTGGGCCGCAAGCACAACCGGGCTTGCGACAAATATGGACGAGTAAGTACCAATAACAATACCGATAATCATGGCAAATGCAAAATTATGAATGATCTCACCGCCCAGGAAAAAGAGCGCCAAAAGAACAATAAGCGTTGTCAGGGAGGTTAAAATTGTCCGTGACAGGGTTTCATTGATGCTTTTGTTAAACAATTGGGGCAAGTCTTCTTTGGAATCCGCTCCTTTTATATTTTCCCGGATTCTGTCAAATACGATGATCGTATCGTTGAGAGAATACCCGATAATCGTCAGCAATGCCGCAATGATCGGAAGGGAAAAGTCAAGGTTCAAAAGGGAGAAGATTCCCACGGTTATCAAAACATCATGGATCAGGGCGACAATGGCACCCATGGCATACTTGAGCTTGAGAACCCAGAACAATGACAAGGTGATTGCCAATGCCGCTGCAATCAAGAAGGGCATGCTCACGTTAAAGACAGACAAAAAATAAACAGCTGTCATCAATGCACCGGCAGTGACACCGGACAGCATCCATTTGAGTTCAAAACGCCCGGAAATATAAATGGTGATAAAAAGCAAAGAATAGAAAATTGCCAGCAATGCTTTGTTTTTAAGATCCTTGCCCACCTGGGGACCCACCATCTCAACCCGGCGGATATCGGGCTGAATTCCGGTTGATTTTTGGATACCCGCTGCAATGGCTTTGGCAAGGTCGTCTCCCATGGTGTCCGAATTGCTGGTCCGGATAAGGAATTCATTGTCATCAGCCTGGCCGAAACCTTGTACAGATGCATCTTTGAGCCCTAGCTCGGTCAATCCGGTCCGGATATCGGAAACGGCAATATCCTGGGAAAATTTAAGCTGAACAAGGGTTCCTCCCACAAAATCAATCCCGTAATTGGGTCCCTTGTGGATGATAAGGGACCCGATGCTCATAAGGATGAGAATCAGGGAAAAAACATATGCCAGTTTTTGTTTTCCCAGAAAGTCTATGTTTATATCAGACTTGATAAGCTGCATTATTCAAGTTTCCTTTATATACTGAGTGTTGATGATTTTTTATTTTGCAAGATCAAATGAAAAATACTTTTTGAAAGAACCAGGGCCGTAAAAAGACTTGCAACAATGCCAAGGCCCAAGGTTACGGCAAACCCCTTAATGGGTCCGGTGCCGAACTGGAACAGGACAATGGCCGCAATCAAAGTGGTCACATTGGCGTCCAGAATGGTCAGGGTGGCCCTGTCAAACCCGGCGTGTACCGCAGCCAATGCAGTTTTTCCATAGCGAAGTTCTTCCCGGATTCTTTCATAGATAATGACATTTGCATCAACAGCCATACCAATGGTGAGAATAATACCCGCAATTCCCGGAAGTGTGAGGGTGGCCTGGAATGCAGCAAGTCCGCCACCAATAAGAATGATGTTCACGACAAGGACCAGATCTGCAATAAGACCGGATCCTTTGTAGTAAACCATCATGAACAGGATGATCAGGGAACCGCCCACCACCATGGACATCAATCCCATGCGGACGGAATCCGCACCAAGGGTGGGTCCGACAGTCCGTTCTTCAATTATTTTAACCGGGGCGGGAAGGGATCCTGCCCGCAATGCAATGGCAAGATCCTTGGCTTCTTCAGCGGTAAAATGACCGGTGATGACAGCCTTACCTCCGGCGATCCGATCCTGGATCACGGGAGCTGAATAAACGGTTTTGTCCAAAACGATGGCCAGACGTTTGTTAATGTTTTCCCCGGTGATTCTGTCAAATATTCTGGCCCCTTTCCGGTTGAATTCAATACCGACCTGGGCCTGCTGATATTGATCAAATTCGATCCGGGCATCAATCAAAAGACTGCCGTCCAGAAGACTTTGTTTTTTGATCATAAACGGAATCTTGGTAACATTCCCTGTGGAAGGGTCCTGTTTGTTCTGAAAGAGTATCTCAGTGCCAACAGGGGGCGTGCCATTAAGTCCACCGGCTGTATTGGCTTCTTCATCCACCAGCTGAAAGGTCAGTTGGGCGGTTTTCCCGATCAGATCCTTGGCCCTGTCCGGATCCGTGATGCCCGGCAGTTGGAGAAGGATTCTGTTGTCCCCCTGGAGACGGATATCCGGTTCGCTGACACCAAACTCGTCAATTCGGTTCCGGATGGTTTCCAGGGCCTGTTCCGTGGCCATTTTTTTAATCATATCCATTTCGGCATCGGGCAGACTTAGGGTAAACCGTATGCCATCCGATGTCGTGGAAGGTGATGGAATCACCAGGTTGGTAAACTCTGTGGAAATGATGGTTTCAAATTTTTTTTTATTTTCATCATCCTGGAGTATGGCCAGAATCGTGTTGTCCTTCTGGCGTGAAATCCCAAGATGTTTAATGCCGTCATTCCGGAGTTCTTTTTTCAGTTCATGGACGGTTCTTTCCAGTTCCGTTTCAACCGCTTTTTCGCTTTGCACTTCCAACACCAGATGCATGCCCCCCTGAAGATCAAGTCCCAAGTTTATTTTTTTATGGGGCCAGGTGTCCGTAAAGGTGGGGAGAAGACAAACAATTGCCGCAACGATAATACCCAGGTTCAGTAAACGTTTAAAGGTAAATAGTTTCAATCTTAGTGACTCCTAATGGCTTTAGTTTGTCTTTTTTTCGGATTTCTGTGCAGAATCAATGTCCGCAATCAGGGCGGCAACATTTCCACGGGAAATTTTAATTTTTACCTTTTCGGCAATTTCAAGGCCGATAGTGGTGTCGTCAATGGATTGAATGGTACCATAGATACCACCGGAGGTGATGATCCGGCTTCCTTTTTTCAGGTTGGCGATCATTTCTTTGTGTTCTTTTGCTTTTTTCTGCTGGGGCCGAATCAAAAGAAAATAAAAAATGGCAAACAAAATAATGATCGGTAAAAATCCGGCAAGTCCACCTGCCTGTCCTGCCTGTCCTCCGGTTGTGCCCATTGCATATGCTGTGCTAATCAAAGTTACTCCTCCTTCACGTTAATAAGTAATATTTAAGATTTCCTTGCAGGAATCCAGATATTTTTTCCATCAAACTGAATTCTGTCTACACTATCATAACTAATTTCCTCAAGCAGGGTAAAAACTTCTTTCATGTTGTAGACAACTATTTTGCTCAAGGGTTCTATCAGGCTGATATTCTCAACCACTTTTTTTTCTGTCAGGTCGTAGATAATCACCATTGTTTCTGAAAACTTTAAAATTTTACCCACCCCCGAGCTTACCCCGCCATTAACGGGTTCATCCGCTTTTGTCGAGAGCTTGATACCTTTATGGGCATAATATGCTTTTAAAATATTGAAATGGATATTCCAGATATTGTCTCCGGGTTGCACTACATGGACGCCATATTCCCTGATTTTTCCGGGATGGGAACCGCCGGATTCGCTGATGGCTTCCTGATAAACCTCTCCTGTTTGGGTAAACGCTTTTTCAAGGATCTCCCGCATGGACACCTTTGAACCGCCGATAATAATGGATTCATCTGACTTGACGATCATATCAAGGCTGTTGCCAAGGCCCGAGGCCTCTTTCCGGGTTTCCATCATCTCTTTGAGGGTCGCATCCTTTTCCAGCTCATTGTAATCCAGGGGCGGGTTCAGATGGATCTCACCTTTAATAATTGCGGTGTCCTGTTTTTCAGGCCCGCTATCCTCAGGTTTTTCAATGGGTTGGGAAATCGTGGCTGGATCCGTTTGTGCCTGTGGCTGATTGTTTTTCAGGACGGCTCCAGTGTCATTGGATATAAAAAAACGCCAGGCCAACACAATACCAAGAATGACAACAGCAGCTAAGATCGCAGTTGTTTTCCGATTGTCTTTTTTCTTTTTCAGGCGCATTTTTTCTCCTTCCCAAAAATTAAAATTAAAATTGTTTCAGATACACAAAAGATTGGTTTCTGTCAAGGAAGCCTCAAAATTGGGGCTATGCATTGCCGTTAATCCGGCTTTGTCCGGAAACCATTTCCGGGTCGATTTCAATGGTGATGGATACATTTCTTTTGGATTCAATATCAAGAAGTTCTTCCCTTTTTTTATTTAAAATATAATAAGCGACTTCTCTGGGAACCAGGCAGTTCACCTGGCTGATTTCAGCTTTTAAGGTCTTGAGGTTCAATTGTCTTAAAAATGCCATGCCCTGGGTTTCCACGGACGGCGTGAGTCCTCTTCCATTGCAATGGATACACGGTTCATAGCTGCCATAGGTTATGGAATGCCGTATCCGTTGCCGGGACATTTCAAGCAGGCCGAAGGTGGTAATACCCCCCACTTTGGTTTTGGCTTTATCTTCTTTCAGGTGCTTTTTTAAATTTTTGGTAATTTCCGCCTTGTGCCGCCGTTCCTTCATATCAATGAAATCAACCACAATCAGTCCTCCCATATCCCTCAGGCGAAGTTGTCTTGCGACTTCCTCGGCTGCTTCTATATTGGTATGATAGGCTGTTTCCTCAATGTTTTTCTTTTTGGTGGACTTGCCGGAGTTGACATCAATGGAGACCAGGGCTTCGGTCTGTTCAATTACCAGACATCCTCCGGATTTCAAGGGTACTTCTCGTTTGTAGATGGAGGAAATCTGTTCTTCCAGCTGGTATTTGCTGAAGATGGGTTTTTCCCCTTTATACAGCTTGACAATATTTTTTTGTTTGGGAGCAATCATGCTGATAAAATCCTGGACCTCTTTAAAGGTATCAGGGCTGTCAATGAGAATTTCGGTGATATCTGTTGTGAAATAATCTCTTAAAGACCGAACCGCCAGGGTCTGCTCTCTATAGAGAAGAGAGGGTGCCGGATCTTCCATGGCCAGTTTGTCAATATTTTTCCAGACCCGCATCAAATACTTCAGGTCGGAAGTCAGCATGGTCTTGGTGGCATTTTTTCCGGCTGTCCGGACGATCATCCCAAAACCTTCTGGGATTTTTATGTTTTTCAAGATACCGACCAGCCGCTTTCTCTCATCTTCCTCATCGATTTTTCTGGACACCCCTTTGGTGGAGTTGCCGGGCATGAGGACACCAAAGCGGCCGGGAAGGGAAATAAAAGTGGTCAGCATGGCCCCTTTTTGATTGATGGGGTTTTTTGTCACCTGAACAATCATTTCCTGGCCTTTTTTAATCAGATTAAAAAGTGCTTTTTCCTTGGTTTCGACTTCCTGGAAATAGTCGCTATGGATTTCGTTTTTTTGGAGGAATCCGTTTTTTTCAGCGCCATAGTCCACAAAAACCGCCTGGAGGCTTGGTTCAACCCGGGTGACAACCCCTTTATAGATATTGCCCTGGGTCACCTCCTTTGCAGCGGTTTCAATGTGAAATTGATCCAATTTGTTGTCAATAATAGTCGCAATTCTGTTTTCATCTGGGTCAAGTGCATTGATTAAAATTTTTCTGTTCATAAATTTGCTCTTTGCTTCTTAAGTTGGGTTGATACATAGACCGTTTCAAGCATGAGACATCTTTAAAGGATACCTATTAAATTGAAACGAGCAAGTCAAATTCTTTATTTTCCAATGCCGTGAAGATAACTTCATTTCCTAGGACATTGTCTTTTGCTTAAGGATATCAAAATAGGTCAGGATCCGTTCGACATATTGAATGGGTTCCCAGCCCCTTGCATATCCGTGTTTGGTTGTTTCAAAATATCGTGATTTGGATAAAAGAGGCAAAGTTGTTTTCAGCGTCTGCCAGGAAGCCAAATCCAGGCCTTTTTCTTCTGCAATTTTCAAGGCATCCATTACATGACCGTATCCGATATTATAGCTTGCCAGGGAAAAAAGCATCCGCTGGTAATCATCTTCAATATAACCAAATCGCTGGTGCATCCGGTTAAGGTATTTTATACCGGCTTTGATGCTTTGGGAAGGGTTTATCCGGTTGCTTATTCCCATTTCCCGTGCAGTCGCATGGGTCAACTGCATCAAGCCCTGAACATTGGTAAAGCTTTTGGCGTTGGGATTAAAGTGGGACTCCTGATAAACAATCGCTGCAACCAGCCGCCAGTCGAAGGCATATTTTTCAGATTCTTCCATGATTAATCGTTTATACTTGGGCAAACGGGTTTCAATTCGAGCATGAAATTTTTTTAACTCGTAAACATCAAAGTCCTCGGTATTTTCATAGTATTTGGCCGTAATTCTTTTCAGGATGCCTTGTTCATTGGCATAAAGAAAAAACCGATTTATTTCCACCAGCATTTTTGCATCATCTTTGCGAACGGCCCAGGCCAGGGACTCTTTCTCTTGAATCGGTATACCAATCCGGATATCCGGAAAGTACCGCTGATTGAGCAGCGCTATATTGGAATCGGCAATTGTAAACTGGATTTCTCGCTTATCTACCATGGCAATAAGCTCATCGGTGGCAATATTGTCATGGAGAATGTAGTTTAAATCAATGCCGGAGTCTTTTATCATTTTAAGGCGTGAATGGTAGGAGGTTCCTCTCCGAATGTGAAATGTCTTGGACTTCAGGTCTTCAATTTTTTTTGGAGCCAAGACCCGATTGTGGTGAACAATCCGTTGCTGAATGGTCATGTAGGGAATGGAAAAGGCTGCGGATTCAAGCCGCTCCTTGGTAATGGCAAGTCCGGCCGCAATAAAATCGCCCATGCCCTGATCAAGATAGGCAAACAAGTTGTTCCAGCCCGGGGTTACAATATCCAGTTCAACATTCAGATACTTGGCAAATTCCATGGCCAGGTCATATTCAAATCCGGTGGGGATTCCCTCATAATAGGAATATGTATTGCTGGCGTTGGCCGTTATCAGGCGAAGCTTTCCGGTCTGGCGTATGCGCTCGATTGTTCCGGCGGCATCCCCCAGATTTTTATTGTGGATTAAAATAGAAATCGAAACAAATACCAGGCATAAAACGAACATGTGAATTAAAATAAGATTTTTTATAAAAAACTGTCTCATAAATTTGTATCATCTGCGCTCTTTATGGGTACCACCTCTATTCGATCGACCATTTGATATCCCCGGGGAAGTTTTTTCCCCCTGTATCCACGCATTCCTGTATAATCCACCTGATTTCCCGGACTCAGTCTGAGAAAATGTTTGCCTGAGTATATAACAAGATTTGAATTTAATGGCAATATTTTTAAGAGCTTAAGCTTTTCAGGGTCATTTGAATTTAATTGTTTTTTGGGTATGGTAATAATCTTGTTGCCCTGTCCTTTTTTTAGTTTTGGCAGCTGGCTTAGGGGGAAAATCAAGAGGCGTCCCAGGCTTGTGACAGCGACAATATTGTCAGTTTCAAGGTTTAAAACCGGTTCCGGCGGCAACAGGCTGAATCCCTCCTTTACTGAGATGACGGCCTTCCCGTTTTTGTAAGTGGTCAGAAAATCAGAAAACCGAATGATAAACCCGCAGCCATTATCAGATCCGACCAAAAAAAGATCTTCTTCCTCCTGGGAGAGCATGTATTGAATTGCGCTGTCCGGACCAAGGGTCAAGTGCCCGGTTAAAGGTTCTCCATTGCTCCTTGCCGAAGGCAGGACATGGGAGAACAGCATATAACTTCTGCCGGTATTGTCCAGAAACACAATTGGCTTATCACTTCTGATCCGAAGAAAGCTCATGAGATCATCCCCGGTTTTGAACTTGACCTTTTCAGGGTCAATTTCATGTCCCTTGGCAGAACGGATCCACCCGTTTTGGGAAAGGATTATAGTGACCGGTTCAATGTCCAGGATATCGGTTACGGAAAAGGCTTCTGCCTCTTGTCTTTCCTTGATGGGAGATCTGCGCTTATCTCCGTATTTTTTTGCATCTTCTCTGATCTCATCAATCATATAGGCTTTGAATGCTTCTTTGCTGTTCAGTCTTTTTTCAAGAAGTTGTCTCTGGGCCTCAAGTTCTTTGATTTCCGACAGGATTTTTATTTCTTCAAGCCTGGCCAGCTGGCGCAGGCGGATCTCAAGTATGGCGGTGGCCTGTATTTCCGACAAATCAAAGGACTTGATCAACGCTTTTTTGGGATGGTCAGACGTTCTGATGATGTGGATGACCTGGTCAATATTCAGATAGGCGATCTGAAACCCTTCAAGGATATGAAGACGGTTTAAAATTTTTTCCAGTCTGAATTTTAGTTTTTTTTCAACGGTCTGTGCTCTAAACCCCAGCCATTCTGTCAGAAAGGTCAGCAGATTCTTTACTTCCGGGCGGCCATTGATTCCGATCATGTTCATGTTAACGGAATAGGATTTTTCAAGATCTGTCGTTGCAAACAAATGGTCAATCAGGGATTGATAATCCACCCGGTTGGACCTGGGGATTACCACAAGCCGTGTGGGTTCTTCGTGGTCGGATTCGTCACGGATATCTGCCACCATGGGCAGTTTTTTTGCTTCGATCTGGGCAGCTATCTGTTCGTATATTTTTTCCGTTGATGCATGGAAGGGCAGGGCGCAAAAAACGATTTCCCCGTCTTCAATCTGGAAGGTTGCCCGCATCTTTATACGCCCGGTCCCGGTTCTGTATGTCTCCTGGATTTCGGAAATAGGGGTAATAATCTCCGCATCGGTCGGGAAATCAGGTCCTTTGATATGCTTGCAAACGGCATCCATATCCGCATCTTCGTTTTCAATCAGATGAATCAAGGCTTTTGCCACTTCCCGAAGATTATGGGGCAGCATGCTGGTGGCCATTCCCACGGCAATACCCGTGGTCCCATTGAGCAGCAGGTTGGGCAGGCGGGCCGGTAACAGCGTGGGTTCTGTGAGGGTTCCGTCAAAATTGGGCACCCAGTCGCAGGTGCCCTGGTCCAGTTCGTCCAGCAAAATATCAGCGTATCTTGAGAGCCTGGATTCGGTATACCGCATGGCAGCAAAGGATTTGGGGTCGTTGGGGTCTCCCCAGTTTCCCTGGCCGTCCACCAACGGATACCGCAAAGAAAAGGGCTGGGCCATCAACACCATGGCCTCGTAGCAGGCAGAGTCCCCATGGGGATGAAATTTACCCAAAACATCCCCCACGGTTCTGGCGGACTTTTAAAATTTGGCGCTTGAGGACAGACCCAACTGGCTCATGGAATAGACAATTCGTCGCTGAACCGGTTTTAAGCCGTCTCCTATGTGGGGCAGGGCCCTGTCCAGAATCACATACATAGAATAGTTTAAATAGGCTTTCCGGGTAAAATCCTGGAAAGGTATTTTTTCATAATCTTCTATGGCGGAAGGAAGCGTCTCTTTCATTGTTCTATCTCTTTGATATTGCCTTCGGTTTCAATCCATTTTTTTCTGTCCTGGGCCCTTTTTTTCCCCAGGAGCATATCCATGATCTCATAGACCTGCTCTTCGGATTCCTTGGATTCGTCATTGAGAGACAATTGAACCAGCCGTCTTGAATCCGGCGCAATGGTGGTCTCCTTGAGCTGGGACGGATTCATTTCCCCCAGTCCCTTGAACCGCTGTATATTGATTTTTCCATGGTTTTTTCGGCGTTCGATTTTTTTTATAATGGTGTTGCGCTCAAAATCATCCAGGGCATAAAAGACCTCTTTTCCCACATCAATCCGGTACAACGGCGGCATGGCAATAAATACATGGCCTTGCTTCACAAGTTGGGGAAAATGTCTTAAAAAAAGGGCACAGATAAGGGTGGCAATGTGAAGGCCATCTGAGTCCGCATCGGCCAGAATACATATTTTATTGTACCGAAGTTTGCCAATGTCTTTTTCCCCGGGCATGACGCCCAGGACCTGGGCAATGTCCCGGATTTCCCGGGATTCCAAGATGGTGGAAGAAGCAATGTCCCAGGTGTTGAGTATTTTGCCCCGCAAAGGCATGATGGCCTGGAATCGCCGGTCCCTTGCCTGTTTGGCAGAACCGCCGGCAGAATCCCCTTCCACAAAAAACAGCTCCCGCCGTTCCTGGTCATCACTGCTGCAATCAGAAAGTTTTGCCGGAAGGATGACGCCGTTGGCGGCCCTTTTTTTGGTGACTTTCTTGGATTTTTTAACCCTGGCCTTTGCATGCTCAATGGCCAGGTCAGCCAGGGCTTCTCCCAGGGCGACGTTTTGGTTGAGCCAAAGACTGAAGGCGTCCCTGACCTGAAGGTTCACCAGGCTTGCGCAATGGCGTGAGGAAAGCCTCTCTTTTGTCTGACTGGAGAATTGGGCTTCGGACAGCTTTACGGACAAGACATATCCCACATTGTCCCAGATATCTTCAGGTGCAAGGAACAATCCTTTGGGCAGAAGATTCCTGAATTTGCAGAATTCACGCACCGATTCGAGCAATCCGGATCTAAACCCGTTTACATGGGTTCCCCCAAGGGCTGTGGGAATCAGGTTGACATAGCTTTCTTCAATGATATTTCCGGATTCCTTTGCCCAGTTTATCGCCCAAGCAGCTTCAAAGTCTTCTGTGGCGGTTCGGCCGGTAAAGGGATCAGGGAAAATACAATTTGTATCCTTGAGATGTTCGGCAAGGTATTCATCCAGGCCGTGATCATAATGCCAGGTCATGCGTTCATTGGCGGCTTCATCAAAAAAACTTGTTTTTAACCCCTTACACAGTACGGCCTTTGATTTAAGGGCTGTTTGGAGGGCTTTTTTTGAAAAATTCGGGGTGTCAAAATACGATACATTGGGATAAAATTTTAAAGAAGTGCCGGTATTGTTTTTCCCGACGGTTCCGGTGGTTTCAAGATCCCGGGTTTTAAGCCCGTTTTCAAACCAGATTTCAAATATCTGCCCATCCCGTTTAATGGTGATCTCCAAATGGGCAGACAGGGCATTGACCACCGAAACCCCAACACCGTGGAGCCCTCCTGAAAAGGCATAGTCCTTGCTGGAAAATTTGGCGCCGGCATGGAGTTTTGTCATAATCAGCTCGACTCCGGAAATGCCTTCCCCGGGGTGCAGATCCACCGGCATGCCCCGTCCGTTGTCTGTCACAATAATGGCATTGTCACAGGTCAGGGTTACGTCAATGGTGTCTGCAAAACCGGCAATGGCTTCATCCACACTATTGTCGATGACTTCAAAGGCCAGATGGTCCGGGCTTGTGGTGTCCGTATACATGCCGGGTCTGCGCTTAACCGGATCCAGTCCCTTGAGAATCTCAATGGATTCGGCCATATAGGCGCTGGCATGCCCTTCCTTATCGGCGTTTGGATCAAATAATTTCATAAACTATTCTATTGTGCTATCCTGATTAAATCTTTATATTTAATTTAGAACAACACCATATAGCACTTTTATTTGGAAATGTACAAATAGGAAAAAAACATATTGTCATGGCATCTTCACCCCCCTTGTTCAATTTAGACAATTTTGAATCCCATTGGGAGGCCCTTGACGAAGGTTCCAAAGCTCTTTTGATAGAGGAGTCTGGATTTTTTCCCCCGGAAATTGCGATTGTTCCGATTCTTGAGGGAATCTTATCCATTCATTTTAATCTTCGGTCCAAAGCCAGAAAAAGCCTTGAGATACTTCAAAAAAACATCCTGCAGAAGCTTAAAAATACGGATGATCCAGCCGCCTGTCTATCGGGGATCCAGGCTTCTGCAATGGTCTGTGCACGGATTTACCATCAGATTCGACCGGACACGCCTTTTAATGAGATGGGTTTTTTTTTAAAGACCCTGTTGGGGTTGGGAGACAAAGGCGCTTATTTTGCGTTCAAGTCGGTTTACCAGGAAATTGTTTCCCAGGAAATCGTAAAAAAAATAGTTCCGTCCGTGGGTCAGGCAGAACGCCTTTTGTTTGTGGACCAATACCTGCAGTCCACACCGGCAGACCGATTAAAATTCGGAAACCTTTTTAAGGCAATAGTCGGCAGCATCACCCACAGGGAGGCGGTCATTGAATTTTATGCCAGGCTCTTTGATCGGAAACGGGACGCAGATCCTTTTTTAAACAATATCGGTTTTCATTTAAGAAATCCTGCCACCATCATGGAAAAAGAGATCGCATCTGCATCACCGGCAATAAAAATTATGGGATTAAAGGCCCTGTCCATGATACAAACCAGGATCTCCCCCCAATTGTTGATGGAAATCCTTGAGGGAGAAGAGGTTAAAAAAGTCCGGATCGCTGTGTACAGTATCATTGAAAATTCTTCCATGGGACTCTACCCGGAACTTTTTGAGCTGGTACTCGATCAGTTTTACCAATGCGACCCAAGTGAAGCGGTGAATGCCTTTAAGGCCCTGGTCGTAACCGGAAAGGTCCCCGTGCATGACCTTTTTCGCATGGTCAGAAACGCCCATCCACAGGTAATGCCCCTTATCCATATTGAAATATCCGATCTGTCCAGGATCTCTTTTTTTATTATCCAGGATATTGCGCTGAACAAAGAAGAATACCAGACAGATAACTTTGATATAAACCTTGCCTGCATATGGGGCATGATTAAAAAACGACCCGAGCGGGTGCTAAAAATACTCAAGCACTATGATGAACAGCCGGGTAACGGACTGAAAATGGATGTCACCGGGTTCATGGAAAAGACAAAACAGCTGCTGGGAATGGAAAAAGAACATATCAAAGCCCCTTTCACAGCCCTGGTGGCCCGGTTGCAAGATATACCCGAAAAGCCTAAAAAATTTTTTTCAGCAGTTTTTCAGGATCCGATAAAGAAAAAGCTTGCGGCATTCAAACAGAATATTCCTTCCGGTTTCATTGATTTCAAAGGGCATAAGTTTGAAAATGAAAGTTTTTGCGGCTTGACACTTACCGCCTCCACGTCGATTTTTACCCAGGCAATCTTTGAAAATTGCGATCTGTCCAACGCATCCGTTTCATCGGCCTATTTTAAAAAAACAATTTTCTATAATGTAACCATGGACAGCACGGTCTTTGACAGCATTTGTTTTGACAATGCGGTTTTTATCAATGTTAATGCCCGGCAAGCCGTGTTTAAAAAATGCAGTTTCCAGGGCGCCCGGCTGTATAATTGCAATTTTAACCAGGCTGGGTTGAAAGATGCCGTTTTTATCAATGCCGTGCTTTCCAAGCTTTCATTTGGGGATACGGACCTGTCCTGTGCATCCTTTGCCCATGCAAGAATTTCCGGTGTTTCCTTTGCCACTTCCCATATCAATCTGGCTGATTT
>JAHIVS010000742.1 GCA_018816605.1 Pseudomonadota bacterium | reverse complement strand
ACCGTTATCGGTTGATAGAAAAAGGCCGCCATTAACAGTTTCTGCAACAATATTTGTATCATTAACTGCTAATGAAACGTATCCCTACGGCCATGAGCATATTTTTTCTTTGTAGTATTTGATACATTTTGGCATCCAAAAAATTGTATGACATTACAGGAAAAAAAATCCACGATGTATGATCTGGTTGAGCAATGGCAGGGAAGCGGTATAAGCCAGATTGAGTTTTCACAGTTGCATGATCTTACGATACAAAAAATGCGATACTGGATTTGCAGATACCGACGGGAAACACAATCTGATTCTGCGTTTATCCGGCTAAACGGTTTTTCGCATCAGGGAATAAGCATAAGATATCCGAATGGTGTTGAACTGGTATTATCAGCACAAATACCTGTTAGTGCACTCAAATCGCTGATTAAAATTTAGCGGTTATGTTTTCATTAGGAGCATCCCGGTATTATCTATACAGGGAGCCGACCGATATGCGCAAAAGTTTTGATGGCTTATGCGGGATCATAAATGGACGATTAGGACAAAATCCAATGACCGGAGATATTTTTATATTTATCAACAAGACCCGAAACCGTATCAAGTTGCTTAAATGGGAGCCGGGCGGCTTTGTCTTGTTTTACAAGCGACTCGAGCGTGGCACATACGAACTTCCCCAGGTACAAAATGGCGGTTTATCTCAATTGATTGATTACGGAGAACTGGCTATGATTATTACTGGTATTTCTATGAAATATGCAAAAAAAAGGACACGTTTTTTACAACAAAATTACGTTGATAATTAACGAAAATATATAGTGCTATCAACGGGTATCTGTATTACATTTGTCGTATGACAAGCCCGGAATTGATAACCATAACAAAGCAGGAATACGAAGCAATTTTGCTTTTCAAAACCGAGGCAGCATCATTTAAGTCAGATGCAGAGTATTACAAATCCGAGGTAGAAATCCTCAAACATCAGTTAGCCGAGCTAAAGCGTATTATTTTCGGTACAAAGAGTGAACGCTACATTGCCCCCGATCCTGCACAATTAACGTTATTTGAAGTTCCTGCAGACGAGAATCAGGAGTGTGAGCAGGAAGAAATCACATACAAACGCAAAAAGAACCAGAACAAGAAACAGCCGTTACGCATGGAGATCCCTGCCCATCTGCCCCGCAAAACAGAAGTAATTGAACCGGAAAATCTGCCGGATGGAGCAAAGCAGATCGGAGTAGCAGTTACCGAAGTTTTAGAATACGAACCAGCCAGCATATTTGTAAGAAGAATTGAACGTCCGAAATATATTACCGAACAGAACGACGAAGCAACAAATATTGTTATCGCTGATTTACCTTCGCTTCCCATACCCAAAGGCAACGCAGGTGAGGGTCTGCTGGCTCATATCCTGATAAGCAAATTTGTTGATCACCTTCCTTATTATCGTCAGGTGCAGATGTTCAAACGGCAGAATGTAAATATACCGGAATCCACTATAGGCGGCTGGTTTAATGCATCCTGCAAACTGCTTGAACCATTATACGAGGCATTAAAGCAGATGATATTGTCGGGAGATTATCTGCAGGCAGACGAAACTCCAATTTCGGTACTGACCAAAGATAAACCGGGCGCTACACATAAAGGTTATCACTGGGTGTATTTCGATCCGGTACGTCGGCTGGTTTTGTTCGATTATCAAAAATCCAGGGGGCGCGAAGGACCTGATGAATTTCTGAAAAACTTTTCCGGGCGTCTTCAGACAGATGGATACACTGCTTACAACAACCTTAAAAATCAAAAAGACATAATACTCCTTGCCTGCATGTCACATGCCAGACGTAAGTTTGAACATGCCCTGGACAACCATCATGTACTTGCATCACAGGCAATGGAAATGTTTGGAATATTATATGACATTGAACGGGATGCCCGAAATGAAAATCTATCCTTTGATGAAATAAAAGAACTTCGTCGGATTAAAGCGAAACCGGTTCTGGAAAAAATGGAACTGTGGCTGAAAGAACAAATCAACCTTGTTCTGCCTCAAAGTGCCATCGGAAAAGCAATCGCCTATACATTGAGATTGTGGCCACGGTTAATCCGCTACATAGAAAACGGGAAATTTTGTATCGATAACAATCTTATCGAAAACAGCATCCGTCCCATTGCTTTAGGAAGAAAGAATTATCTGTTTGCCGGTTCGCACGATGCCGCTCAACAGGCAGCCATTGTATATTCTTTATTAGCCACGTGCAAAATAAAAAATGTCGAGCCATACACATGGCTGAAAAAAACTCTGTCTGTTCTACCCGATTATCCGGCTAACCGCCTGCACGAACTTCTCCCCGCGTAATATATACTATTTGAACACTTAATAAAAGATGTAGTTGGCCGGTGGGTTACATATTAAACACTACCCGTCTTTACAAAAAATAATATGAAAACATTTTCAGTATTATGAAATAATTTGAATTTTTCCACTCCTATT
>JAHIVS010000066.1 GCA_018816605.1 Pseudomonadota bacterium | reverse complement strand
CTTGGTAAAGGAAAACCGGCCTATGTGGCAAAATTTAAGATTTCGTGTGAAGCGGCCATTCAAATTATTCTGGATGCGGGAGGTCTGCCCGTGTTGGCCCATCCGGGTTTGCTGGAGTTTAACACCTCCCGGGGGTTGGCGGCATTTGTGGATGTTTTGAAGGGATTCGGGCTCCAGGGGATTGAAGTTTTTTACACAGACCACGACCCCCAAAAACAAGAATATCTGAATGGACTTGCCCGGGACAGAAAACTTTTGGCAACCGGCGGATCCGATTTTCACGGCGAGTTTAATCAGGGAGTTGCCCTGGGCCGTGGCAAGGATAATCTTAAAATTGAATATTCTGTTTTTAGCGCTTTGACCCAACAACTTGCAAAGATGAATGCCCAGCCCCGTCTGGATATTCTGGAGAAAAATATCGGATACGCGTTTAAGGATCGCTCCTTTTTGGTCAATGCCCTGTGTCATCGGTCTTATTTAAATGAGAATCAGGAGAGTTGCGATTGTGATAATGAACGCCTGGAATTTTTGGGGGATGCCGTTTTGGGGCTTTGTATCGGACACATCCTCATGGAAAAAAGTCCCTCCAAACGAGAAGGGGAGCTGTCAAAGCTGAGGTCTAACCTTGTCAGCGAGCCGGGCCTTGCGGACATGGCCCGCAGTATTGACCTGGGGCGATTTATCAATTTGGGCAAGGGTGAGTTCTTTTCCGGAGGGAGGGATAAGAATTCCATTCTCTCGGATGCGTTTGAGGCAGTCATTGCTGCGGTATATTTGGATGCCGGGTTTGATAAAACCCATCCAGTGGTAGCCGCTATTTTTCAAGACGCCATTCAGACGGCCTTGTTTGATTTCCACCCCCTGGATTATAAAAGTACCCTCCAGGAGTATGCCCAGGAAACCTTTGCGACAACCCCCCGGTATACCGTGGTAAAAGAGATCGGGCCGGATCATGACAAGACCTTTGAAATCTGCCTGGAATTGGCTGATATCAAGGCCACGGGTGTGGGCAAGACCAAAAAAGCGGCTGAGCAGGATTCTGCCAGAAATGTTCTTGCGATCGTGCGCCGTCCAAAGGGATAGGAGGGATGAAGTCCCCTCTGGTCATTCCGGTTTTTATCCCCCACTCAGGCTGTCCCCACCAGTGTGCTTTCTGTAATCAAGCGATCATTACCAGTCAGAAACACTGCCTGCCCGATTCCGAAATTGCTAAAATTATTGATCAATACCTGGGCTACAAGGCCAATCGTTCCCGGGTGGAACTGGCGTTTTTCGGGGGTAATTTCCTGGGTCTTCCCGATCCTGAAATTGTCCGGTTGCTCGACCAAATATCCCCCTACATCGAGAACCAGACCATCCATGGCATCCGCTGTTCCACACGACCCGATACCATTACCGAACAACGGCTTGACCTGATTGCACCTTTCGGAGTTTGCCTGGTCGAGCTGGGTGTCCAATCCATGAACGATGCCGTACTGAAACAGGCCAATCGAGGTCATACCCGTCAGGATACCTGCCGGGCCATTGAACTGTTGAAGGCCCGAAATATTCAGGTGGGGGTCCAGTTGATGGTGGGGCTTCCCGGGGAGAGCGAGGAGAGCCTTCTTTCCAGTACCCGTCAGGTGGCTGCCCTGGCACCGGATGTGGCCAGGATTTATCCCCTGATGGTGCTTGAAGGCAGCCCCCTGGCCCGCTGGTATCAAGAGGGTAGCTATTCGCCTCTGGAACTGGATCCGTGTGTGTATCTGGTCAAAGAGATGGTCAAAATATTAACCTTCGCAAATGTGACCGTCATCCGCATGGGTCTCCAGGCCAGTGAAATGATGGAGGACAGATCGCTGGTATTGGCAGGGCCATGGCATCCGGCCTTTGGTCATCTGGTCTTGTCCGCCCTTGTCTATGATCAGGTGAGGGACCGGGTGTGCCAAATCCTTGGACCATTTGACAGGACCTCCCCGGCGAATGGGCAAACTCATATTTTTCTGGGTGTTCATCCCCGGTTTGAATCCCGTCTTCGGGGGGACAAAAACAGCAATCTTACAAAATTGGGAAACGCCTATCCCGGGATTTTATTTTCCATCCAGACCGATGAAAGTCTCCTACCCGGAGAGGTGGATGTCCGTAAGGATGTTTCCCGGGGCTGATGCCCTGGGAGGGGTGTTTTAGATCCCTTCCTTGAACAGCCCCTCGGCCCCGGAGGCTGTACCTGGCTTTCGGGTATACTCCGTGGGGATGGTTCCTTCCTTAAAGCATTCAAAAATGGTTTTTTCAGACTCTTCAATCGGCAGTAATCCGGTTTT
>JAHIVS010000516.1 GCA_018816605.1 Pseudomonadota bacterium | reverse complement strand
GTGCCGCGATTAGTCCTGCTTCCAGTGCCTTGCGAAACTGGCCATAGAGGGAACTGAGTTCTTCCCTGACGATCTGGCTTTGCCTTGCCACCGCAAACCCCTCGAAGAACAGATTCAAAAAATCCGGATCCGTTTCCATGATGTTCCGCAGCAGATCCACTATCCCCTTGGCATAGCCTTCGGGGGTTTTATACCGCTGGAAAACTTTGGAGATCATGGCAACGCTGATTTCCATATTCTCCTTTATGACCCGGGCCAGCATTTCTTCCTTTGTCTTAAAATAGTAGTGGAGCAGTCCCCGAGAGACCCCGGCTTCTTTGGCCACCAGATTGATGGTGGTACCCATGTAGCCGTTTTTTGCAAGGAGGCTTCGGACGGCGGCCAGTATTTGTTCTGTTTTCAGATCTGTATTTGTTTTCAAAATTGGAAACCCAGTTATTTGTTGGACGACCAGCCAATGTTTACCAGGACGGCTGTTTTTTGTCAAGATCTATTTTAAAAAGTGTTTGCCGGGGAGGACTGCCCATTTAATCATAAAAGAGAAAATCCGGTTGAATTATAATTTAAAAAACGGCATGATGACGGGTACAGGCAGTTACAGGGATCAAGGAGAAAAGAGATGGTCAGAATAAAATGGTTGGATGAATACGGTGTGGGGCATCAAAAAATCGATGATCAGCACAAAAAATGGCTTGAAATTTATAATACAGCCCACGCCAAAATGATGAACCCGGATGAAAATGTGTTTCGCACTGCCGGATTGGAGGCATTGCAGGAGATGCAGGCCTATGGGGAATATCATTTTTCATTTGAAGAAAACTACATGGAAAGCATTGGGTTTGCCGGGCTTGCGCATCATAAACAGCTGCATCTGGATTTTCTGAAGAAAATAGAGGCGCTTCGCCTGGATATCCATAATGGAATCCATGTGTTAAATTCTGAAATCATTAAAACCATCGAAAATTGGCTGGTGCATCACATTTTGAATGAAGATCAGAAAATCAAAACCATTGTGCCTGGCAGATAATCCTACTCTTTTTGTTTCATTTTTTTTAAGGATGCTTTGAACTCCTCACAAGGATCTGCGTAGGAGACCCGCTGGGTAAACCACAGATAGTCCGAAGGCGCCGTTGGTTCAAATCCTTCCAGTTCAAGGGGGCGCAGATAATCGGCAAAATCCGAAGGGGCTCTTGTGATCTCTGTCAGCCCGATGTCTACCTGGGAAATATCGGGGTTGAGTGCCCTAACCCTGTCCATGACACCCAGTCCGTACTCTGTATGGCCCCGGCCAATGATGACCACAACGGGTCCTTTGGCATCTTTTTCGTACAATTGGGATATGGACAGGGCCATTTTGTCGTTTCTGGCCACCCAGGTATCATAGAGCCTGGATGTCATTTTTTCATGGTTCATGCCGCAGTGAACCGATTTGAAAATTGATTTCATATGGATTTCATAGGGAATATTGGAGAACCGGGATGAAAAAAGTGTTTTTTTCTCAACGGCAGAAAGCCCCTCCAGCCCTTTCCGGGTGATTCTGCGTTTCTGGGAGCTGGACAGGTCTATGCCTGCAATGGAAAGATGATTTTGTCTGGCCAATTTCATAAGGCCATAATAATAGCCCCACATGGTGTCGGACTGGGTGTCCCAGCCCAATTTTTTCCGTGCCTGTTTTTCAATGGCCGCCTCCATTTTGGGTGTGTGGGCTGTTGTGCCCGAATCAACAAAGCTGAGCAAAAAGGGGGTATCCTCCATGGAAAAAAATTCAAATCCGATAAGGGGGGCTTTCCCTTTTTCAATAAGGGCTTTAATGATTTGGTGCTGGATGGTGTGGTGCATGGGATTGTCATGCTTTTCGGACAGATAAATCACATCTTGATCTGCAATCTGGTCCACCAGGGTCTTGAAAGGGATGAATTTATGGTCAGGGGTATGGACGATTTTGCCAATCAGGGGGTCCTGTCTTGCGACACGGTCCTTTGGCAGTGTGGTACAGGAATATATAAGGGGGATCAAAAGAAAAATAGCCAAATGTAAAAAAAAGCGCATGATGTCCTCCCATGGTTAATGTAAGTCATTTAGGAAAAGATAAGACTCTTTTTATGAATTTCCACCATGGCGGAAACGGGAGTTACCGGGATTGGGGTTTTCTGAAATACAGAACCAGGCTTTTGCCCAAAAGCGGATTGAGCAATTTATCAAAAAAAGCAGTTATCTTCGGTTTTTTCATCAAGTCCCAGACCAGAAGCCTGTGGTAGAGGTTTACCAAAAATGAATCGGTCCTGTTGGGTCCGATCAGACATTTGAGCCACCAATAGGGGGTGTGGATGCTGTGGGCAAAATGGGACCCTAAATAAACAGGTCCCCGGGCCTGAATGGCTTGGATCAATGCCTTTTTCCCATAGATTCTCACATGGCCCATGTTGGCGTTGAAATATTCATCGGAAAGACACCAGCAGATTTTTTCCGGCCAGGATCTGGGCACACTGACGGCCAGAATTTTTCCGGGGCGCACAATCCTGACCAGTTCGGATATGGCCTTTGCGTCATCGGGAATATGTTCCAGCACTTCCGAGCAGATGACCGTATCAAAACAATTGTCCTGAAAGGGGAGGGCTGTTATATCCATTGCAGAAAGATTCCAGTCTCTGCAGGAAAGATCGTTGATTTCATCGTGAAATTTTAGTTTGTCCCGGGTCTGGACCAGATTGTCAAAACCAAAATCCGCTCCGGTGCAGCAGGTGCCTTTTTCCTGGGCAGCCCGGATGGTATGACGGCCTTCTCCACAGCCGATATCCAGAATTTTGTCGTGGGGACCGATATCAAGCCGGTTAAAGTCAATGGTAATCATGGATAATCTCTCTATAGGCTTCAGCCGTTCGAATGGCTGTTTTTTCCCAGGTAAATTCTGCCAAGACCCGTTCATATCCTCTTTGGGCCAGTATTTCCCGCTGGGCCGGATCTTCCAGGAGTTCAACAATGGCACGTTCAAGTGCCCGCGCATCCCCGGGGGGAACCAGTTTTGCAGCATTGCCTGCCACTTCCGGAAGAGCACCACCGGTGGTACTGATCACGGGAATCCTGCAGGCCATGGCCTCTCCCACCGGCAGCCCGAATCCTTCGTACAGAGAGGGCACAACGGCAATGCTGGCCCTGGCATACTCCCGGACAAACCGGTCATGGTCGATACGGCCGGTAAAATCAATATGGGACCCCAGGTCCAGCCGTTTGACCAGATTTTCAATGCCCCCGTTTTTTTTGGGGGTGCCAATGACAGTCAGGCTGACCCTATGGGTTTTCAGGACATTTTTAAGGGCAAACAAGAGATGGTATAGCCCCTTTAAGGGGGTATCCGCGCTATTGGTTACAATAAGGCGGCCGGGAACCTTTCGGATGTGGTCCAAAGGGTAGAAGCTGTTCGTATCAATGCCAATGGGAATGGTTTTAAATTTTGATTCCGGAACCTTAAATTCACGTGCAATATCTTTTTTCGAACTGTCCGAAACCGTAATAATCGTCCTAAGTTTTTTGGCGACATGCTTTTGCATGCCGATGAACGAATACCATCGCAGGGCTTTGAGCTTTTTGAGATAGGATCGGGTGCTTTGGACTGCCAATCTTCTGTCCACGGTCATGGGATGGTGGATGGTGGCGGTTACCGGTACTTTCCGCTGCAGAGAAAGCAGACTATAGGAAAGACTTTGGTTGTCATGGATGATGTCAAACTGATTTTCATGGCCTTTCAAGTGACGGTTCACCCGCATGCCAAAGGTCATGGGTTCCGGGTATCCCATGGCAGACACGTCCAGCCATTCCAGAAGATTGATGGGATCTTTGAGTTCTTCAAGGCTCGGGGTCCGAAAGGGGTTGTCTGCATTGTAGAGATCCAGGGTTTCCAGCATGGTCAGGATGCCGTTCCCGTTCAGCTGGGGGTCAGGCGGGCCTGCAATGACTTCAACCCGGTGTCCGAGCTCTGAGAGCGCATGGGTCAGATGCCGGACGTAAACGCCCTGGCCGCCGCAGTGGGGGTTGCTCCTGTAACTTAATATGCCGATTTTAAGGGATGAATTCATAGAAAATAAGAATGGTGCGCCCGGCTGGAATCGAACCAGCGATCTTCAGCTTCGGAGGCTGACGCCTTATCCACTGGGCTACGAGCGCACAAAATCCAGATGCTTTTATACCACGTTATCAAATAAAATCCACATTAAAATGTTGTTTTGCTTCTCCGGCCACGTATAAAGAGCCGGCAATGCAAATGGCATCATTGTCGGAACAGGTTGATATGGCATGGGTTACAGCACTCTGCACATCTTCAATAATCTCAATTTTTTTACGGGTAATTTTTTTTACGGCAGTTTCCAAAATACGTGTTTCAAGGCTTCTGTCAATTTTTGCTTTGGTAATAATAATTCTATCTGCACAGGGAACCAGGTGCTTGAGCATTTTTTCATAGGGTTTATCATCCAGAATACCCACCACCAGGGTAAGGTGTCTGTCCGCCAGGGTATCGGACAGGTATTTGCCCAGAATCTGGGCTGCTTTGAGATTGTGGGCCCCGTCCAGAATCACCAGGGGTTTTTCCATGACAACTTCAAGCCGGCCCGGCCACTTTGCAGCAGATAACCCTTCGTTGACCAGCGGTGCAGATAAAGTATATCGAAGGTCCGTTCCTTTGAACTTGTTGAATACAAGCTCGATTGCCGCCAGAGCCAGGCTTAAATTTTCTTTCTGGTGATCACCTGGCAAGGGCTTTACAAGTGCTTTATAGGTATGGTGGAGGCCATGATACAGATAGGTGGCTTTGTTTGGGTTTTTCCGTATGGAGAAATCATGTTTAAACCGAAAAAGCGGAGCCGATTTGTCAGATGCAATCTGGCGGATTACCCCAAGGCCGGAGGGTTGAGATACCCCTGTGACAACGGGGGTGTTCTGTTTGATGATCCCCCCCTTTTCCCAGGCAAGCGCCTTTATGGTACTGCCAAGGTATTCGGTGTGTTCAATGGACAAATTGGTGATCACACTGACTTGGGGAAGGATAAGGTTTGTGGCATCAAATCGTCCGCCCATGCCGGTTTCGATTATGGCCCAGTCTACATTTTCCCTGGAAAAATGATAAAACGCCATGGCGGTATTGATTTCAAAAAAGGTTGCTTTCCTCTCTCCCGTGTCCGCCCCATGAACCGCCTCATAGGTTTCCACCACCTGTTCATCAGAAATCTGTTCTCCGTTGACACAGATTCTTTCATTGAATCGGACCAGGTGGGGAGAGGTATAAATGCCTGTTTTGAAGCCCGCCCTTCTGAGTATGGATTCGATATAGGTGGCGGTTGATCCCTTGCCATTGGTTCCGGCAACATGGATGGTATGGTAGTTTTTCTGGGGGTTGTTCAGGCTTTTGAGAATGTTTTGAATGGTCGCAAGCTCAAGCTTGATACCGAAACGGCTGAGCTTGTAAATTTTATCAAGACATTCGTGGTAGGATATTTTACCCATTTTTTCCAATAATGAAAACCCGGTATACTTGATATACCATCAAACATACCGGGAAGAATCTAACGGTTTAATTGTTTTTTCTGTGGGTTTTTGAGGCCGCAATTCTTTGTCTTCTCATTGCTTCTCTCATTTTACGGCGTCTGAATTGACAAGGTTTCTCAAAATGTTTCTTTACTTTAAGACGTTTGAAGAGACCGTCATTCTGAATTTTCTTCTTCAATATTCTCAAGGCTTTTTCGACATCATTGTCAATAACCGTGACCATAATTTCTTTCAAAAGGCATCGCCCCTTTCATCGTGGATTTAAATATACACTATTTATAACCCGATCATATACCAAATAAGCGTTATGAAAGCAAGTAAAAAAGCCATTTGACTGAAGAATAAAAATACAGTCAAATGGCCAGGATCTTTAATAATCGGATTTCCTTAATTTGCTTGCAAAAAGGACACTCAAGGTTGCGTTTATAGTTTGGAAACAAGCTCGTTTGTAACGGACTTGAGATCTTTTTCACCGGCCAGGGTGAAGTACTTGACGGAAGGATCCTTTTCGGCAAGATCTCTGAAATAATAGGCAGAGGCCAGGGTGCCGGTAGTTGTGTCATAGTAAATGGAATGACGTTTATCAATGGCAACTTCATCCTGATCGTCACCACGGGCGCTAAGGGCGCCGCCGCAAACCCGGCATTTGTCTCCGTTGGGTTTGATGGCCTCAATGAAAATATTGTTCGGATGGTTGTTGTCTTTCTCGCACAGCCTGCGGCCCATGATTCTGTTTTTGGCAATCTGACGGTCAAGGATCAGCTCAATGACGTAGTTGAGTTTCATGCCGGCCTCTTCAAGGGATGCATGTAATTTTTCTGCCTGGACTTTGTTTCTGGGAAAACCGTCCAAAAGCCATCCGCCCTTGCAGTCGTCCTTCTGGAGTCTGTCTAGAACCATGGGGATGGTGATTTCATCGGGAACCAGGTCTCCCTTGTCTATATAGGCTTTGGCTTTTTTGCCCAGTTCGGTTCCGCCCTTGATGTTCTCGCGGAAGATACCGCCGGATTCAATATGGGCGATATTGTACTTGTCTTTGAGTATGGTTCCCTGGGTTCCCTTGCCGCTGCCGTTTGGTCCGAAAAAAAGAATGTTCATCTTGACTCCTTATGTAGGTTTAAATGGATTTATCATCTGCACAACTTTCCTACATATAAGAGTCGTTTTTGTTTGTCAAGGCCAAGGCAATGGCGATGGGGAAAATGGTTTTGTGAAAAGATGCCCTTGGGAGAAATATATTTTGATTAGTTCTTGAATGTGGGAAAGGATATTGTTATTAATGGTGCAGAAAAATTCAGAGGAAGTTACTTTTTTAATATATGGTTTGTGAAGGGGGAAAAATGACGGAATTGATTGATGTCAGGGCAAGGGAAATAATTGATTCCAGAGGGAATCCAACCGTTGAAGTGGATGTGACACTGGCCTGTGGTGCCCAGGGTCGTGCCGCTGTTCCGTCAGGCGCCTCCACAGGTACCCGGGAAGCCTTGGAACTTCGGGACAATGCAGAAAACCGTTTCATGGGCAAGGGGGTTCTCAACGCCGTTGCCAATGTGAATGAGGTGATTGCACCTGAAATCATCGGATATGACGCCATGGACCAGGCCGGGCTTGACCGGACCATGATTGATATTGACGGAACGGAAAACAAATCACGGTTGGGCGCCAACGCAATTCTAGGGGTGTCCATGGCCGCGGCAAGGGCTGCGGCCAATGCCTGTGATATCCCTTTATACCAGCACATTGGCGGTATAAATGCACGGATACTTCCGGTGCCCATGATGAACATTATCAACGGCGGCGCCCATGCTGCCAACAACCTGGATATACAGGAATTCATGATCCTTCCCTTTGGGGCGGCTTCCATAAGTGAAGCCATCAGAATGGGAGCGGAAACCTTCCATAGCCTGAAAAAAATCCTCAAGGGGGAAGGCCTGAACACGGCTGTGGGGGATGAAGGCGGATTTGCTCCGAATTTGAAATCCAATGAACAGGCTCTGGAGTATATTATCAATGCCATAGAGGCGGCCGGTTACAGACCGGGAAGGGATATCGGGATTGCCCTTGATGCAGCGGCGTCTGAATTCTATCGGGACGGGAAATATGTATTCCAGTCAGAGGGGAAGAGTTTGTCTGCAGAGGAATTGATAGACTATTACGAGGGCTTGATTGATAAATATCCCCTGTATTCCATTGAAGATGGCCTAGCAGAGGGTGACTGGGAATCATGGGCGCTTATGACCGAACGCCTGGGGCATTCCACCCAGATTGTGGGGGATGATATCTTTGTGACCAACCCGGATATTTTCAAGCGGGGGATTGAAAGGGGTATCGGCAACTCAATTCTTATCAAGCTTAACCAGATTGGGACCTTGACCGAAACCCTTGATACGATCCAGATGGCAAAGGATTCAGGCTATACCACCATTGTGTCCCATCGGTCGGGAGAAACCGAAGACTCTTTTATTGCCGACCTGGCCGTGGGGGTTAACGCAGGCCAGATTAAGACCGGATCCATGTCAAGGAGCGATCGGGTGGCAAAATACAATCAATTGATCCGAATTGAAGAAAGGCTGGGGGGGAGTGCGTCTTTCCCGGCAGATTTGTTCTTTTAACCATTGGGGTTTATGATTCGAAAAATTTCGGTTCTTTTTTGGACAGCATTTTTTATGGTATTGGCAGGAAACGGTGAAGCGTTTGTTCCGCAAGCGCCTCACCTCTTGCACCAGATGATCCAGAAAATCAATCGGCCCGAGGGAATGGTGGTCCATCAAATCCGGAATGTCATGGAGACGTCAGTCCAGGGGGGCGCGCCAAAGACAATCGAACTGGATGAAAAATTGGCCTATGCCTTTCCGGGTAAATTCAGGTCTGAAATTGTTTCAGGCAGGGTTTTCCGGTTTTATGTGGAGTCAAATTCCCAATTTGTTAAAGTGGCCGACGGAAAGATTGTTTCCCAGGAAAAATCACCCGTGGACTTCTATTCGGACATTCTTCTTTACAGGGACTATGAATCCCTTCTCCAGCAACTTGATTCCGTCGGTGTAAGTACGGAGCAGGTAAGCTTCCAGCGGTTTGACAACAAAATTTGCTATTTTATCGGACAGCCCGGCCAAAAAGAATCCGCCGGCCTCTGGATTGAGCGTGAGAGTTTATTCCCGGTCCGGTATGTGATTGATAAGAATGGGTGGACAGTTTCGTTTCGGTATGAGAATTGGCAGCAAGTCAGTAAAACCTGGTATCCGATGCTCATAACCATTTTAGTCGATAATCAGTTGTTTGCCAGGATTGAGGTGCGTCAGTTTGAAATTTCCTCTGAATTTCCCCTGTCCGTGTTTGATGTGAAAGGCATACACGGAATGTATCCTGTGGGCAGTGTATCCAAGGATGAGGCGTCGGGGACTTTGGGTAAAATTGATGAGCTGGACAAGCAGATTGAAAATTTTAGAAAATTATATGAATAATTTAAACAAGTGAGGGATTGATGGCTGAAAACACCAAGTACATTTTTGTTACCGGCGGCGTATTATCATCTTTGGGTAAAGGTCTTGCATCTGCGGCCATTGGTATGCTTCTGGAAAGCCGGGGGCTGACCGTGACCATACAGAAGCTGGATCCTTACATAAATGTTGATCCCGGAACAATGAATCCTTTTCAGCACGGGGAAGTTTTTGTGACCGACGACGGGGCGGAAACAGATCTTGATTTGGGCCATTATGAACGCTTCACCAATGCCAAACTGGGTAAAAACAACAATTTTACAACGGGTAAAATTTACGACCAGGTGATTACCAAGGAGCGCAAGGGAGAATACCTCGGTGGAACGGTTCAGGTCATTCCCCATATTACCGATGAAATTAAAAAAAGTATTCTTCTGGTATCCCATAAAACCGATGTGGTGATTGTCGAAATAGGCGGCACCATCGGTGATATTGAGTCTTTGCCCTTTCTTGAAGCCATCCGGCAGTTTCGGACCGACGCCGGGCCTTCCAACGTGATCTATATTCACTTGACCCTGGTTCCCTATATCAAGACGGCCTGCGAGGTTAAAACCAAACCCACCCAGCACAGTGTAAAAGAATTGCGCAGTATCGGCATCCAGCCGGATATCCTGTTGTGCCGGACGGAAAGCTATTTGTCCCAGGAAATTAAAAACAAAATTTCCTTGTTCTGTAATGTGGATCCGGATGCGGTGTTTACGGCAAAGGATGTGGACTGCATCTATGAAGTCCCTTTGGTTTATAATAAAGAGGGCCTTGGGGATAAAATATTAAAGAAATTGAACATCTGGGCTAGGGCTCCCCGGCTGGATGATTGGCGGGAAATGGTTGAAAAACTCAAAAATCCACGCTTTGCTGTCAATATTGCCATTGTGGGAAAATATGTGGATCTGACCGAGAGTTATAAAAGCCTGAACGAAGCCCTAACCCATGGGGGTATCTCCAATGATACCCGGGTGAACCTTAATTTTGTGGATTCAACCACCCTGACCGAGGAAAATGTGGTTGAAATATTATCGGCCAGTGACGGGATTCTGGTTCCGGGCGGTTTTGGATCCAGGGGGATTGAAGGTAAAATTCTGGCAGCCAAATATGCCAGGGAAAACAAAGTGCCGTATTTCGGCATCTGCCTGGGAATGCAT
>JAHIVS010000515.1 GCA_018816605.1 Pseudomonadota bacterium | reverse complement strand
AGACGTCCCATGTCGGCAGCGGGGCGGTACTTGGGTCGATGGTGATGGTTCCGCTCTTGGACACGTAATCCTGGTCGGCGAGCGTCGCGCTTCCATCCTCGGTGTGGAAATTCAACTGGACGGGCGCACCGAAGGAGTTGATCAACCGGGTCTGTTCTCCGCACAGGTTCAAAAACGCCCTGTATTCGCTGTTATACCAGGTATCTGACCCGCAGCAGATGATTTTCATAAATCCCAGATTTTTACCGAGTTTACCCACATAATCCATGAGCTGCCGCAAAACAACGGGAACAAACTCCGCGCAGTCGATGTTTTCCTCAACCATCAGCCTGTAAAGCGTCTCCGGATCGGCGAGGGTCTCCTTAAGGCAGATGACCAGCCTTGCGCCGGAACATACCCCCCGCACAAGATCACCGGAAAACACGTCAAACGTAAAATTGGCCATCTGAAGGTGGACGTTCGTCTGTTTTAATTTGTAGGCATCTTCCCATGCATAATAGGCATTGACAAGGCTTCTGTTTTCAACGACAACCCCCTTTGGCATTCCGGTTGAGCCGGAGGTATAGGTTACATACACCGCGTGTTCGGCAGGTGCAGGCTTTACCATAACCGGCCTTTTGCTGTCACGGGAGAGGAGAGGGGTGATATCCTGCGTGTTTTTGAACCTGCCGTATTCCTGATTTCCATCCGTAAGAACGATCTTTATGTCCGCATCTTTTATAATAAAGTTTTTTCTCTCCTCAGGATATTCCGGGTCGATGGGAACATAAAAACATCCGGCCTTTAAAACACCCAGGAGGGAAATAATCAATTCAATGGAACGGTTCATCAAGAGCCCCGCACCCTCTTCAGCTCCCAACCCCCTTGAACTTAAAAAATTTCCGATTTTCTGGGCCTTCCTGTCCAGCTCCCGGTAGGTTATCCGCTGGCTTTCAAATACCACGGCAATGTTGTCCGGATATGCAAGGGCCGCCTGTTCAAACAATTGTATGACCGTTCTGTTTTCAGGAAATTGCTTCCGGGTATGGTTCAACCCGCGGATAATATGGTTTTTCTCATCTTTCGACAGAATATCCGCATGGGTGATTTTCTGGTCCTGGTTTTCAAGAAAACTGTCCATGAGATTTAAAAAATGATCCACGGCTTGGGCCTGGCGCTCCTTTTCAAACACATCCCCATGAAAGTCGAACCCAACCTCAAGATTCGCATCCGACAGCTCACCAATAACAATGAAACCGAGGCTTTCATATCCATGCCCGGCACCTGTCCATCCGCCTCGAACCGTTGCTTTGCCAAAGGCAGGTTTGGTCAAACTGATAAAATTCAGCAGAACATCATAATTCGGATTGTCATGGGGGTTGCTCAGCGTATAATCACCGTGTTTGCGCATCAGTGTTAAATCATGGGTGATTTTTTCGAACAGGGAGACAAATGTCTCCTCTTCTGCTAAAAAAATTCCAAGGGGCAGGGTCTGCATCAGCAAGCCGATGGTATCGCTGGTTATCCCGGGCTTTCTGTTATGAAAGGGTATCCCCACCACCAGTCTTTTATTTCCGCTGATTTTATGAAGAAATGTGAACAACAGGGTGGCCAGAATATTCAATACCGCCACATTCCTGTTCTTTGATAAAAAGGGTCCGGTTCCGGCGATTTTTTTTATCCGCCGGGTTCTTTTTTCTCCGAGTTTAAACAGGGTCCTATCCAGTCCGGTGGATTCTTTAGCAGGATATTTCCCATACAAGGCCATGGGCTCATAGGCTGTTCTGCGTTTATACTCCCAGAAACGTCTGTCCATGAGGTATTTTTCCGATTCTAAATAGCGCTTTTCCCATGAGGAAAACACCTTAAAATCGAACTTCCTGGCGGTTTTGAACGGCGTCCCCTGCAACAGACATTGATAACATTCCGAGATCAACGGCAATAGCAAACGGTTCCAAGACCATCCATCCATGATGATATGGTGAACATTGACAAACCAGGCATGGGCATTGTCACCTCTTTTCACGAGAACAGCGTCATAAAGGGGTGTTCCAGATCAAAAACCCTGTCGCTCCGGTTCCTTACCCATAAATGAAATTCGGCATCGGTCATCTGCGACAGATCCATATACTTGCATGGTTTTTTATGCTGGAGGGTCGACATCTGGGGGATATCGTCTGTTTCCCTCATCGTTGACGAGAGGGAATCGCTGAGCGAAACGACCTGATCAAATGCCGCCATAAAATGTTCCGGATGGATCTCTCCCCTGATTTCGTATAGATGGGGGTTGTTGTAATGGGAAGACTCCGGTTTCATTTTCTGCCCCAGAAAGGTCAGGAGCTGGTTTTTTGTAAGATTTGATTTGCGTAAAATTTCATATGCTTTCTCCCTGTTTGCGTCCACTGCCGGAGAGCCGTAAATCCGGCATGCGTCCAGCAAACGGGATATTTTTCTGTCGGGACTTCCCATCGCTTCAGAGAGAAGGTTCTTGAAATCATCAATTTTTTTCCGGATGGTTTCAGGGAAAAATAGATCGGAATTGTATTCGACAACGCCGTGAAGGGTCGTGTCCTTTTCATACATGGAAAAGGTAAGATCGATTTTGGCCGATTGTGTTTCTATCTCCACAACTTTCACGGCATCGAAAATCGCATACAATTTTTCAATACGCAGATCGACCAGGGAAAAGACCACCTGGAGCAGGGGCGGATAAGCGATATTTCTCTCCACGCCCAGTTCGTCAATCAGCTTTTCAAAGGGGATATCCTGGTGGTCGAAGGCACCCAGCAGATCCATTTTAACCCTGTCCAGAAGGGTGTCGATCGTATCGTTGTCTGAAACATTGATCCGCAACGCAAGGGTGTTCACAAAAAAACCGATCAGCGCTTCTGTCCGGTCATGATGCCGGCCTGCAATGGGAAAACCGGTTGCGATATCGTCCCTTCCCGTATACCGGGAAAGCAGGATGGAAAACACCGTGTTCAAGGTCATGAAAAGGGTTGCGTTCCGCTTATTTGAATAGGCCTTAACACGGCGCGACAAGTGTTTGTCCAATGAAAAGTATTGGATACCGCCGTTATGGGTTTGAAATTTCGGCCTCGGCAGGTCCGTGGGAAGTTCCAACACAGGAGAGAGGCCTTCCAGCTTTTTTTTCCAGTAATCCAGCTGGATGTCGTAAACAAAGGTTTCCAGGTAACGTTTCTGCCATGCCCCGTAATCCGGGTATTGTATGGAAAGTTCGGGCATGGGTGAGGGGCTGTTTTTTGAAAATGCCTCATACAGAATGGAAAACTCCTTCAGCAGAATATTGATGCTCCACCCGTCTGACGCGATATGGTGTATGTTGAAGAACAGGATATGATCATTGCTTCCGGCCTTGCCGATTCTCACCACAACGACTCTCAACAACGGATCATTTTCAAGGTCAAAGGGTTTTTCCGCCTCCATGGACAGCAGGCAAACGGCATCATCGAAATCAGCCGATTCAATGGATCGGAAATCCGGTTTTCTGTCCGAAAGGACCACCTGCACGGGGCTCCCGTTTTCGGATTTATACAGGGTCCGCAGGGTTTCATGGCGGCGGGCGATCTCATTAAAGACCGCTTGGACAACACGGGGGTTAAGGTCGCCGGCTATGCGAAGGGCGACCGGCATGTTGTAAACACTGGTGCAGGCGTCATATTTATCCATGAACCACAGTCTTTTTTGTCCAAAAGAGAGGGCGCCGGCATCTTTATCCGTGATTTTTTCGATGATGGAGAACGCCGCGCCCCCAGCGCCCAGCCGGGATTTAACGATCCCGGCAAAATCGGAGAGAATCGGGGCATCGAACAGGTCTGAAATGGACAGGTCCACATGGAATATCTGCTGGATTTTTGATATAACCCTGATTGCAAGAAGCGAATGCCCGCCGGATTCGAAAAAATTATCATCCATCCCCATGCGGGCAAGGCCCAGGACATCGCACCAGATCGACACCAGGACAGCCTCCCGCTGGTCCCGGGGGGGGCTGTATTTTACCGTGGCGGCCGGTTGGTTTAAACGCTCCAGGGCCTTTCTGTCTATCTTGCCCGAAGGAAGACGGGGAAGCCTTGGAAGTTCCACCGGCTCTTGGGGTACCATATGAGAGGGGAGTCTCTCTTTCAGATACCCCAAAAGTTCCAGGGGCCCGTTGCAGGCGACCACAAAAGCCTTTAATGTTTT
>JAHIVS010000514.1 GCA_018816605.1 Pseudomonadota bacterium | reverse complement strand
TCTGACCAGCATCTCCACAAAGCGTTCAGCCGAGTCCTGGGTGATCTTGTCCTCGGATTTGTAACAGGTCCTCCCCGCTCGTTCCAGAAGCTGAAGACCCTGGTCCGGGAGGCTCAGAATTTCGTGGGATTGTTTAATGATTTTCATATCGCGGCCTTCCGGACAAGGGGAACGGTCAGGCCGCCGTCCATTAAAAAAAGAACGGATGCCTCCTTCCCTTTTTCTTCCAGGGCCTTGTCAATGGCGGTCTGGAGATCGGAAAAAGGGGTGATGAACAATTTGGATATCACCTCCGGGGCCACATCGGTCACGGCCCACATCTGGGCCCATAATCCGATTTCCGCCATTTTGGCGGCCTTGTGGTAGCCCAGAACATAGCCCTGTTCGATTTTATCCAATGCCTCCCTGGGAGTATCACAGGAACCCAAGAGATCGGCAAAGGCCTTGCCACCGATACCGTCCCGGCATTTGGCCACCAGGATCATGATCCCGTTTTTTTTCAGGGCCAGCTTGGCATTGTCAATTCCTTTCTGGGCCTGGTACAGGTCAATGTCCTGGGGAAATTTTACCACCGAGACCACAATGTCTGCCTTTTCCGCCAAGGGGGCGGCAAACACTTCATTGGCCTTGTCAATGGCGGCATGGAAGGAATCATGGATGTGACCGGCACAGGTGGCATAGACCTTGTGGTGTTTGTCCAGGACCGTCATGATGGAAAAAATTTCCTGTTTAACGGTTTTTATAGCGTCCATCATGTCTTCATGGACAGGATTGCCGGTAAGAGACAGGGCGCAGGCTTCCGGAACCAATGCCAGTTTATGGTTCTGCTCAATGGTTTCAAATCCTGCAATTCCCGGTAAAAAGGATTTTCTGCCGCCGGTGTAGCCGGCAAAATAATGGGGCTCCACCGAAGAGATAATAATGAATTTATCGGCTGCTGCCGCAGCTTTGTTCACATACATCTGTGTGCCGTTGGAGGAGGTGCCCAAAAAGACCTGATCCTCTTTTTTCCGGGCATCATGAACAATGATCCTGCCCTTTATCCGTTCATAATAGGGACCGAAAATTTGGTAATACTCTTCTTCGGTGGGCCCCCTGTGGGCCCCGGTGGCAATGATAAAGTTATACCGGGTTTTCCCCAGGTCATCAAAAATCACATCCAGCACCTTTTGGGTGGGGGTGGGGCGTGTGGCATCATTGACAATCACCAGCACCTGTCGGGCATCCGCTAAAAAATCTTTAAAGTTTTTGCTGTTAATGGGGGTAGCAATGGCCTCTAAGATGGTTTGGTCTTCATCCTTAATCTCAACATCATTGGCTTCAAGAAAGCGGATCTGAATCTCATCATTGATAATCGCTGACAGGGAGCCCTCTTTTCCGTATGGCAGGTCGATCTGCATCCATTTCTCCTTTAACGTATGGGCCCTAAGGTGTCCATTTTTGCAACAAAGGTGTCTATTTGGGCCTGGAACAGGGACTTGTCTCCGGCGGGTATCTCCACCACATGCAGACGTTCAGGGTCAATCTGAACGGTTTCAAGGGTTTTTTTAAGATTGGCGATCATCTTTTTTGCCCGTACATTGCCCTTGTGCTGGCAATCATCTTCGGGGCAGCAGGCCACAAGAACTCCCCATGCATTATTCAGGAAGGGGGCCATGAGAACCTGTGCCTCCAGTCGTCCGCCGCACATATTTACAAGGATCTCATAGGCCTTGTCCTTTGTTTCCGATTCCGGCAATCGGGATGCCTGGAGATCCGGATAATAGGACCAGTTACAGGCAAAGACAATGGCCCTGGCCGATGAATGGGAGGTTAAAAAGCGAGTGGCCTTCTGGGTCAGTTCTTCACGGCTGGTGCCAAAACTGTTCCCCATTTTGGCGGCGCCTGCCGGGCAGACTTCCACACAGATGCCGCAGGACTGGCATTTGGCAGGATCGGTCTCAATGCCGTTCTCTCCATGGGATCTGGCTTCGTGGGGGCAGGCCCCCATACAGATAAGGCAGCGGGCACAATTTAACTGGGTGAAGGAGGTGGTGCCGGGCCCCTTAAGTCCCATTTCCAATAGATCTTTTTTGGCATCTGTAAACACTTGAGTCAGGGTGACACCCGAGGAACAGGCCGCCTCACACCGTTTGCAATAAAAACAATTGAATAATTTGTCTGCAGCCGCAGGGGTGGGCTCAACCGCTCCGGATAAAAGGCCGAAGGCTGTGATGATTTTGGCCCGGGGGGCATCGGACTCCCATCCTGTGGATTTAAACATGGGACAATGCTCAAAACAATATCCACATCTGATACAGGCTGCCAGGGTGCCTTCCCATTTTTTTAAATGCGCAAAATTTTTTTCTTTTGGTTTCATTCAAATATCCTCATCTGTTAGCTGTTCACAGAATATCTCAGGTTGGTGGCCGTTACCCAGTCTTCCGGTGCCTGCATGAGTTTTCCCGGATTCAGTATGTTGTTTGGGTCCAATGCTCGTTTAATGATCCGGAGCAAATCCAGGGAATCGGATTTTTCAATCTTGAAGGATGCTGCCTTGGAAAGTCCGATGCCGTGTTCTGCACTGGTGGTGCCGTTAACCGATCGTACATATTCATAGATCTCCGTAATGGCTTTCCTTGCAGACTGCCACTGGTCTTCCCTTCTTGTGTCCATCAATATTTTGGTGTGCATGCAGCCGGACCCGCAATGGCCGTATGCCGTCATGATAATATTATTTTTCTTGGCAACCTCATGGATTTTGCCCGCCATTTCAGCCATTTTAGAGTAGGGGACGGCCATGTCATCGGCCAAAGAGGTGGAGGAGAGGTTTTCATCATATTTGGACAGGGCGGGGAATAGTTTTTTCCTCCCCATGAAAATTTTTGCCCTCTCCTTGGGGTCATAGCTGGAATGGAGATCTTTGCCATGGTGTTGTTCACAGATTTTTTTCATCTTGTTGATTTCATAGTCAACCGCTTCCTTGACCATGCCGTCGGCCTCAAAAATAAGAACGGCGGCCGCTTCCTTTAACCCCAGATTCATGGTCTTGTTGACCGCTTTGATGGCAATGGAATCCATCAGCTCCAGCATGGAGGGCGTGGCCCCCGAGGACATGATCGATCCAATGGCTTCACCGGCATCCTGTAAAGAATCAAAATTGGCAATCCCCATGCACCGAAATTCCGGGATGGGCACAAAGCTCAAGGTGGCCTCCACCACCACCCCCAGGGTGCCTTCGGACCCGACCATGAGTTTGTGGAGTTGATATCCCGAGGCTTCCACCCGGGTACGGGCGCCCAGGGTTACCAGATCACCGTTGGCCATTACCACCTTCATCCCCAGGACGGCATCCCGTGTGGCGCCGTATTTTACGGACCGAACCCCGCTGGCATTGTTGGCTATTTCTCCCCCAATGGTGGCAATTCTGGAGGAAGCAGGCGTTGGCGGGTAAAAGACCCCATATTGTTTCAGGGCCATGTTAAGGTCATCATCCACCACCCCTGGTTCCACCCGGCAGTAGACATCGGGCAGATTGATTTCTAAAATCCTGTTCATCCCCTTCATGTCCAGGATAATCCCTCCCTGGATCGGCACGGTCTGGCCGCACATGCCGGACCCGCCGCCCCTTGGGGTTACCGGAATACACTCCTGGTTGGCATATTCCATTATTTTTTGAACCTGCAGGGTGGTGTCCGGTTTTACGATCACCCATGGCATTGAATGGTGAACAGAGGCATCAGAACCATATACATAAAGGTCTGACGGATCCGACTTGATGTTTTTCTCCCCGACAATCTCTCTTAATCTGGGTTCGTTGACCGATTTCATTGCAGGTCCCCTTTTGATAAAATCTTATAATATTTCTGGTAAATCATGGTGATTCTTTCGATTTTTGTATCTCTATTAGCGATAAATTTCTCATACTTCCATAAACTTAAAAAAAATTCAATGCAATTTGTTTGCTTGCTTAAGGAATAAAAAACTCATGCCTTGGCAAACCGGTTTTCAGGGGGTATAATTCCTGAGAATTTGGGCCTTTTGGTTTTTGATCAAGAAAATGATGGCTGGTAAATTTAGTGTACCCTAATTACAGGACTCTTAGCAGAGGATATCATATGACCTATACCATAAAATTTTTACCCCAGAATAGTACCATTGAAGTGAAAGAAAATGAAAGCCTGATACGGGCGGCCATGGAAGCTG
>JAHIVS010000513.1 GCA_018816605.1 Pseudomonadota bacterium | reverse complement strand
TGGAGACTTCCAGGACCTGCTCATCGGTCAGGTTCTTTACCACCACCGGTACCCGGTCAAGTCCAGCAGCGGTTGCAGCCCTCAGGCGGCGTTCCCCTGCAATGAGTTCATACCCGTCGTCGTCCATGTGCCGGACCAGCAACGGCTGGAGCACACCCTGCTGGGCGATGGAATCCCTGAGGCGGTCCAGTTCTTCCTGGCTGAATACCAGCCGTGGCTGATACCGATTGGGCCTGATATCCCCAATGGGACAATAAAAGAAATCCGACCCGGTTTCCGGCGCCCCCAGGTCTGGAATCAGCGCGGATATCCCCCGGCCAAGACCGGTGTGTTTCTTTTTCTTTTTCATCATCGTTTTAGAAACTCCCTGGCAAAGGCAACATAACTTTTTGATCCCGGTGACTGCTTATCGTACAAAATAATCGGAAGGCCATAACTGGGCGCTTCCCCCAGCTTTACATTCCTGGGTATTTTTGTTTTAAACACCATGTCCTTAAAATAGTGTTTGGCATCCTCCACCACGTTCTGGGCCAGGTTGGTCCGTCGGTCAAACAGGGTCAATAGGATCCCCTTTATTTTCAGTCCCGGATTATAGGAAGACTTCACCCGTTTGATGGTGTCCAGCAGCTGCCCCAATCCTTCCAGTGCAAAAAACTCGCTCTGGAGGGTAATCAGCACAGAATCAGATGCCGTAAACGCATTCAGGGTCAGAAGACTTAAGGCCGGAGGACAATCAATGATAATAAAGTCAAACCGGTCGATTGCGGGTGCCAGAAGCTGTTTCAGCTTTGCCTCCCGCAGGGTTGCTGCCACCATCTCGATTTCAAACCCGATGAGGTCAATATTGGCCGGTACAATGAACAGCTTGGGCAGCATGGTGGGAAGGATGAGCTCGTCAATTTCGGCCTCACCAATCAACCCGTGGTACAAGGAGGCTTCCAGGGACGGCTTATCGATCCCCATGCCCGTGGTGGCATTTGCCTGGGAATCACAGTCGACCAGCAACACCTGTTTCCCCATTTTGGCAAGGACAGCCGCAAGATTGACCGCTGTCGTGGTCTTACCGACGCCCCCCTTCTGATTTGCAATACTGATAATCTGAGCCATAATTCTAATTTCCTTATCACACTTAAATCAATGAGGCAAACAGATACGACAAAGATCTGCCAACCCGGCCCGGCCGGACCTGGGAAGCACCAGTGACCAAAAAAAACCCGGTAAAGGCAGTGTTACACTTTTACCGGGCTTGGATTTATTTGTGTCAAATAAAACGCTTACATTTCAGATTCAGGATGGAACACATCCACATCCTTCAGGTCTTCCCCGAGATATGTCCGCTCATTGGGACCGAGAATACCAAGGGAAAGGTTAAGCAAGGTCCACAAATGGACGGTTTCCCATGCATGGTCATTGACCTCGGACATATCATGAACCTGGGCATGGCAATTGTGGCAAGGCGTAATGCAATAGGGCGCCTTGGTGGCCAGGATCTGATTGGCCTTGGTCTGGCCGTATGCCCGTCGCTGCTCAGTGAACCCGGACTGAAGGTATCCGCCGCCGCCGCCGCAGCAGAAGTTGTTGGAACGATTGGGGGTCATGTCTACAAAATTTTCCTCCCCGACCACGGCCTTGACCACATATCGCATGTCTTCAGCAACCGGATCACCAAGGGTCTTTCTGACCAGCTGGCAAGGATCCTGAAGGGTAAACTTTATCTTGCGCTCCTTGTTCCAGTCCGAAGAGGGTTTTAATTTGCCTTCCCTGATCCACTGGGCATACAATTGAATAATACTTTTGATCTCAAAGTTGTAAGGGATGTTGAATTTTTTCAGTCCTGCCAGGACTGCAAAGAGTTCGTGCCCTCACTCGGTGTTGAGCCACACCTTGCAGCCCAGGTCCTCCACCGCCTTTACTTTCGTCCGAACAATTTTTTCCCAGTTCTCATTGTCTGCCGAGAACAGGCAGTAGTTTTCCGCTGCCCATCCTTTGGTCCCATAGGTCCAGTCCGCACCGGCCAGGTGCATGATTTTCCACAAAGGGACCATTTCATCGGGCTCGGTAACCGGCTCCCTGGAATTCTGGTTCAAAAAATAATAGGCCCCTTTCCGGTTGACATCTGCTTTCATGTCGGCAAACTCGGGCTGGGCTTCCTGGTATTCTTCCAGAACATCTCCGATAACAAATTCAAAGTCTTCTTCCGTGGCACCCATGGCTGAACAGGTGTCGTTTCTCAGGGCCATGTCACAGGAACCGATGATGCCTTTGGGTTTGTCTTCCTTTGCCCAGGTAGCCCTTGCATTGAAAACAAGCTGGGGTATATTGATCTGCATGGGACATACATACATGCATCGGGTACACATGGAACACATCCATACCCAGTTTGAACTCAAGATTTCTTCATCCATACCCAAGGCTGCCATCCGAAGAAATTTCCTCGGGTCCATGCCGTCCAGGCCGGTTGCAGGACACCCGGATGCACATGCACCACAGGTCAGGCAAGCATTCAAGTTTCCGCCCTCGGGCAGAAGCTTCATTACCTTATCTTTAAAGACGCTTTTTCTGGCGCCTCCAATTTTAATAGCCGTATCTCCCATGCTATTTTTCCCCCTATCTGTCTATACATTTAAAGTAATTTTACTTTATTTTACAGTGCCCTATCTCTGGAGCAATGTATTTTGTCTCTTATTATTAAACTCATGTCAATAAAAAATTTTCCAACCGCCTAAATATTTGACATTTTGTATTCGTGAGCTACTATTCACTCGTTATGGAACTCCTCAGAAAAATAGAATCCCTTGCATCCAAAGCAATGGCAAAGGATCAATATACCATTCTTAGTGCCCTAAGATCAATAAAAAAGAAACCGCGGCTCCCGGGCAAACCCACTGAAAACAATACAAAAGAATACCAGCGCCTTTTAAGGCAGGCCCGAAATTCCGTCGCCCAAAGCGAGCGCAGGCGCCAATGTTGTCCTGCCGGCCTTAATTTTGATCCCAACCTGCCCATTATCGGCAAAAAAGAGGCGATCATTGATGCCATAAAGAAAAACAGCGTGGTTATCATTTCAGGGGCAACCGGGTCGGGAAAAACCACCCAGATTCCCAAATTCTGTCTGGAGGCAGGCAGGGGCATTCAGGGCATGATCGGCTGCACCCAGCCCAGGCGCATTGCCGCCGTCAATGTGGCCAAACGCATTGCCTTTGAACTCAATGAATCTTTGGGCTTGTCTGTGGGATATAAAATCCGGTTTGATGATAAAACCCCGGAAAATGCCTATATCAAGCTGATGACCGACGGCATTCTTTTGGCGGAAACCCAGCAGGACCGCTTTTTAACCCTTTATGACACCCTCATCGTGGATGAGGCCCATGAAAGAAGTCTGAACATTGATTTTACCCTAGGAATTCTGCGGCAGCTGGTCCGTCAACGCAAGGACCTGAAACTGATCATCACCTCTGCCACCATTGACACACAAAAATTTTCAGAGGCCTTTGACAAGGCGCCCATCATTGAAGTTTCCGGCCGGATGTATCCGGTTGAAACCATTTACATGCCGATTCTTTCCGGGGAGGACAAGGAAAAATCCGACACCGAAGACCAGGGGTATGTGGAGGCGGCTGTTGAAGCGGCCAACCGCCTGCTCGCGCGCTCCCGAACAGGGGATATCCTTATCTTCATGCCCACAGAACAAGATATCGGTGAAACCCTTGAATTGATCCGGGGAAGAAACCATCCCGGTGTCATGGCCCTTCCCTTGTTTGCCAGGCTGTCTGCCAAGGAGCAGTCAAAGATATTTTCAACAGGGCCCGGCCGAAAAATCATTGTTTCCACCAATGTGGCAGAGACATCTCTCACCATTCCGGGCATCAAATATGTGGTGGATACCGGATTTGCACGTATCCCCAGCTATTCTCCCAGAACGAGGACCACGGCACTTCCGGTTCTCCCCATTTCCCAGAGTTCGGCCAACCAGCGCCAGGGCAGGTGCGGCAGGGTTGAAAACGGCGTCTGCATCCGCCTGTACGATGAAGAGGAGTTTAGCGGCCGCCCCTTTTTCACCTCCCCTGAAATTTTGAGAAGCAACCTGGCAGAAGTCATTTTGCGGATGATCTTCCTGAACCTGGGGGATGTAACAACCTTTCCTTTTATTGATCCCCCGGCGCAAAAAAGCATAAAGGACGGATTTGACACCCTGCTGGAGCTGGGCGCCATCCGCGAAAAAACCAAACAGCAGACCCCACAAAAAAAACAATTTTGCCTGACCCAGACCGGCCGGATCATGGCCAGAATTCCTGTGGACCCCAAATTGTCCCGGATCTTGATCGAGGCCCAAAAACACGATTGTCTCAAAGAGGCCGCCATCATTGTCACCGCCCTTTCCATCGCCGATGTCCGCCAGCGGCCGGCGGACAAGATCCAGGCCGCCGACCAGAAGCACGGCCTGTTCAAGGATCCGTCCTCTGATTTCATCACCCTGCTCAATATCTGGAACGCCTACAGGACAGCAGAAAAAACCCTAAACTCCCGGGCAAAGCTCAGGGCCTGGTGTGCAGACCATTTTCTCTCGTTCAAACGCCTCCACGAGTGGCAGGACATCCATCGCCAGATCAGCCGCATGCTAAAAGACCACGGATTCAAAAAGATCACGCCCCCGGAAGATGTGCCTTTTGAGGCCCCCCAGGGCTCAGGCCACCTCAGGTCAAAGGAATTCAACCTGGGCGGTCCTTTGTATATTGCCCTGCACAAATCCCTGCTGGCCGGCTACCTTGCCGGGATTGCCCATAAAAAGGAAAAAAATAGTTTCATGGCCGCCAAGGGCCAGCAGGTCATGATTTTTCCGGGTTCAGGGCTCTTTGACAGGGCCGGCGACTGGATTGTGGCCGCTGAATTTGTCAAAACCAGCCAGCTGTTCGCCCGGGGGGTGGCCAACATCG
>JAHIVS010000512.1 GCA_018816605.1 Pseudomonadota bacterium | reverse complement strand
GCGTGGCCCTCCATGGCCAAAAAAGGGGCTACCCCCACTGGCGGACCCTTACCACAGGCAAGCGTCTGGGCATTCCCCACGACATCTACGGCATTCTGGATGATGGAACCCTCTTTGGCCTCCTCAGGGCGAACCCGGGGGAGATCGATCTCCAGATTGATGGTAAATCCGTGGTAAAAACCGCTGACATGGAGATCCTCCACGAAAAAATCGGAAAGGGGAGAATTCAAACCTGCGGCATGACAGGCACAGGCGTCATGGCGGCATTCAGAACCCTGATCTCCCAGTACGATGCAAAGGAAGAAGACCTCAACCTGATGATGATCGGCGGACCGGACAATGATCTTTGGACCAATGCCTTCCTGTGCTGCCGGGGCAGAATCTGTCTTGTCATGGACAATGCTGTCCTCTTGTTTGATCCCAATGGTCTTGACCGGAAGGAACTTGAAAAAATCGCCTTTTCAGGCCACACCGCTTTTGGGGCAAATACCCTCAGCTTTCCGGTTGAAAAGCTATCTCCCCAGGGGTTCAGGGTGGCTGTTACGGAAAGGCATTTCACCCTTCCAGACGGCAGACGGGTTGCAGACGGTTCTGTTTTTATTCGTAATTTTCTCTTTGATCCGGCCAACCGAGGGTGCATAAGCCAGGCCAGGATCCAGGCCTGCATTCCCTGGGGCGGCTTCAAGAATCCGGTCAGCCGAAAAAATGTCAAAGGCTTTCTTGACAATTTTAGGGAGCTTAGGTTCATTGTCGAGGCAGGCAGCCTTTTTTTCGACGATGCCTCAAGGCAGACCCTGGCCGATAAAACCGGAATAAAACAGATCAAGGACTCCACTGCAGCCAAGGGAGGCGTATTCTCAAGCTCCATTGCCGAAGTGCTGACAGGTTTTCTTCTGAACGAAGCCTATGAAGAAAGGATAGTGAAGGACATCAAAACCCGGTGGGCGCTGATCCGGGATGTCATGTCCCTGGTTGAAACATACTCATGTGCGGAAACAGGCATGCTCATCCAGATCCATAAAAAAAATCAGACACTTCCCTTGTTCAGTCTGTCGGACAAGGCCGGAGAAGATATTCTGTCCCTCCAGTCCCTAATCAATGGAAGGCTGAAACCGATTCTCAGGCAAAAGAGCTTGGTCTGGAGAATCATGGAGGCCTATATTCCGGAGGTGCTGATCAAAACCCTGGGCAAAAAACAGATCATGGCGATTTTAGATTCAGATCATATGCAGGCATACAGGGACGCCATCATCACCAAAAAACTGGCATCCATGGCCTTTTACAGATTCGGTCTTGAATGGGACCATTTTCTTGACCGGCTGGAAACCGATTTCTTCCCGGCACTCAATAGTCTATTTGAATAAAATCCGGACCCGTGCGCTTGGTTTGTCTGTAATTGCCCCCAGGGACCTTTGGAAATTAAAATAAGGCAATGGTCATTTTTTTGTTTCGGTCAAACCGAAGAAAAACCGATTCTCCCACCATACTCCGGGAGGACAATTGTCCAAATATTTCCGGATCAGGCAGGCTCTGGGCAATAAAGCGGCGACCCCGAACGGTCTTTCCATAGAGAACGGCGTAGGCAGGCGACAGGTTTCTGCCATAGACAATGGTATAGGTTTCAATGAAGCCTTTGCCCGTTGCCCCATTGTCAATTTCAACGGGCGGGTCGCCGGCAAGGCGAGTTGCCCGGTCTTCAAGATCCATGGTTTCAAGACTTTTTTTGGGGGGAATGCTGCTGTAGATACCGGCCGCATGTTTGTGCATGAACCATCCCAATGCCGTGACAAGGCCGGTTCTTTTCTCTCCCCGGGCAATCATTTCGGCGAGGGTGGCAATGGCATGGAGGTTGTAGTTGTTTCCCGGACCCCCGAAAAACCCCAGACCGCCTGTGAGGGTAAGGGGTCTTGGGTCCCCTTCACGGATGTGCATCATTTTTTTGGCAATGGAGACTGCGCTGGGAAAGCAGGAATACAGATCAAAACAATCCATGTCCGAAAGGTTCAGCCCGGAACGGTTCAGGGCTTTTTTAACAGCCGCTTCCAGGGGAGGGCTTGCCGTAAAATCCGATTTTTCGATCATGAACCGCTGCCGGTCCTGGGCATACCCTCCCCCCAGAAAATAAACCGGTTCAAGGGTTTTGTCCCGGTATTTTCCAGCGTATTCTTCTGACATCAGCAGAATCGCCGCACCCTGGTCCACCGTGACAAAAGAATTCATAAATTTGGTATAGGGAAAGGCAATGGGCCTGTTGGCGGGCCCTTGGGTGAGTATTTCTTCCGCGGTCCTGGCGTGTCTGCACCATGCGTTTGGGTGGGAGGCCGCCACCTTGCTGAAGTCAGCCCACATGCTTGCCACCTTGTGCAAATAGGCGGAAAGGTCCAGGCCGGATGCGGCCCAGAGGGCTGTTTCAAACAAAGGGAATCCCTGCATGGGATGTTCAATCCCATGAAGTGTTTCAAGCCGGGTTGATCCAAAGGCATCTTCACCGGTATAGTCGTCGGGGATGCCCTGTAAAAGAGTGCTTTCCATTTGTTTTGAGGGGCAGGTCCCATGGGTTCCCGGCCTGGGCACATAGGCTTCAGCCCCCACCACCAGGATCGAATCCAGTTCATTCCTGGCAATCATTGCCGCCGCTTTATTGACAAGGGTCTGGGGAGAGTTGCCGCCGATTTTAGACACATGCATGAACCGTGGGGATGCGCCCAGTCCTTCAGCCAGCTGAGCCGCCGGAGCCCCATAATGGGTGCTCAGGCTTCTGACCACCATGATGCCGTCCACATGGACCAGGCCATTGGGGTCTGTCAGTTTCAAGGCAGCATTCCGGGATGCCTGGACCATCAGCCCCATGGGGTCTTTTGCCGGTTCTGCCAATTGTTTCGGCTGGGTGACCTGGCCCCATCCTGCAACAACAACATCTCTTTTCATCAAGCATATCCTTTAAATTCATCTAAATGCACACAAGCGCAGACCAAGCTGTATTCTTGCTTTAAGAAACCCTATTTGTCAACAATCACCTGGGAAAAGGGAAAAATTTCGGTCTGTATACGGCGTGGTCCTGTCGGGGAAATAGGTTCTTTCGGTTACCTGGATCTGTCCCTGGGAAGTGATGCCCATGACAATGGAAGACCGGGTGCCATAGGAGGGGCTTTGAATGAACAGGGGGGAAAGAATTTTTTCCCATTCCTTCCCCACACCGGTGTCGGGAAGGTTTGCATCGGGGGGTCTGGATGTATCAGACAGCAGGCAAAAGAGGGTTGCAGGATCCAGAGTGTTGGCATCCATCGCCCGTGCAAGGGCCGTTTTCCCGGCGCTCACCTTGGGCCAGGGAGTATCCATGAGATGGTTGCTCAGACCATGGATGCCAGGGGCCACACGGGTGATTGTTTGATTTCGATTTGAAAACCAGTACAGGGTGTGGCCGTCTCCGGCCAACAGGTTGAATCCATTGTAGTCCAGGGATTTGCTTTTCAGTCGCTCAAGAAAGTTCGGGATACTGCCGTTGAATTCAAGAAAAGTTGGAATGATATCCCCCCGGGAAGGAGCTCTGGGCTTGACCCTGGACAGGTCCCTGTAATTTGTCAGGGCAGCAAACCTGCCCCGGGTGTGAAGTCCGAACCAGGTGCCCCCGTGTTCCAGGTCTTTTCCCGCCAGGATGGCGGGATTTTCCGGCCAGAAATTCATGGCGGCCGTGGGCCTCTGGTAAAATTCGTCCCGGTTGGACGCCAATATGAAGGGAAGGGATTGGGACACCTTGACCCCGAAGAGAACCAAACACATGGATAATTCCTTGTTTTTTGTCTGTCTGTTTGCTATGGACCTTAAGTGATATGGTTAAAATGTAACTGTTAATCAAAGAAAAATCAATATGAATGGAGGCGTTATAATGAGAGAAGTTGTGATCGTCAGTGGCGTAAGGACGCCTGTGGGATCTTTCGGGGGTGCATTAAAAGATGTGCCGGTGGTTGAGCTTGGGACCTGCGTCATGAAAGATCTCCTGAAGCGGGTTGGCCTGAAACCTGTTGTGGATGCGCAACAAAACCAATTTTCCCCGGAGACGCTAAAGGACCAGGGGATGATCGATCTTGAGAAAAAAGGGTATGACTATGATCAAGCCCTTGCCCCTGTCTTTGTGGATGAAGTGATCATGGGAAATGTTCTCCAGGCAGGCCAGGGACAGAATACCGCCCGCCAGGCAATGATCGGGGCGGGTATTTCCAGGGAAACCAGTGCATTTACCATCAATAAGATCTGCGGGTCAGGGCTCAAGGCCATTGCTCTGGGAGCCCAGGCCATCATGGCCGGCCAGGCCGATGTGATCATTGCCGGTGGGCAGGAAAGCATGAGCAACGCGCCCATGGCCCTGTTAAAGGCAAGATGGGGGCATCGAATGGAGCTCACGGGGCAGGGACCGGTCCATGACCTCATGGTCTTTGACGGGCTCTATGAAATATTTTACGGCTACCACATGGGCCTGACAGCAGAAAATATTGTGGAAAAATACGGCATCACCCGGGAAGAGCAGGATCAGCTGGCCCTGCTGAGCCACGCGAGAGCCTTTGGTGCCATCCAGGACGGCACCTTTGCAAAGGAAATTATTCCGGTTACCATCTCCTCCCGCAGGGGCGATACCATTGTGGACACAGACGAACGGCCCATGGAGACCAGTCTGGAGAAGTTGGGCAAATTGAGACCCGCCTTCAAGAAAGACGGCAGTGTGACAGCCGGAAATGCGTCCGGCATCAATGATGCGGCGGCGGCAGTCCTCTTGATGTCCGCGGAACGCGCCAGTGCCCTGGGCCTTGAAGTTCTGGCCAAGGTCAAGGGATTTGCCGCAGGCGGCCTGGATCCGGCCTACATGGGCCTGGGCCCTGTTCCTGCCATTAAAAAAGTGTTGAAGCAGACGGGCATGACCATGAAGGATATTGACCTGATCGAATTGAATGAGGCCTTTGCAGCCCAAGCCATCGGGTGTATGAGAGAATTGAACATTGATGTGGAAAAACCCAATGAACTGGGGTCTGGTATTTCCATTGGTCATCCCATTGGATGCACCGGTGCAAGACAGGTGGTTACTGCCGTCAACCAGATGAAACGCAAATCCTATTCAACGGGTCTTATTTCCATGTGTATCGGCGGTGGAATGGGCATGGCCATGATCATCGAACGATAAGATTGCCCTTTACTTGGATGCGTAAAAATGGTAAGAAACGGGATGTTTTTTACTGGCGATCATAACGACGAAACTGAAACAAAGGGGTGTTTTTATGGATATTCCTCGTAAGTTGGGTATACTGATCTACACAGCTGTCCCGGCCATTGTCGGCGGCGGAATTGTGTACCATTTTTTTGGAAGCTTTGTGCAGGTCATTATTTTTGAAATACTTCTTGT
>JAHIVS010000511.1 GCA_018816605.1 Pseudomonadota bacterium | reverse complement strand
CCTAAGCGGCCCTGGGCAACCAGTCCCAGGTGGGTGCAAAAATCCGGGATGTCCGCTCGATTGTTCACGGTGATCAGAATCCCGATGCCCTGGCCGTGTAACAGGGCGAGTGTTCTGTTAAGTTCTGCACAGCTTTGGGTATCCAGCCCTTCATAGGGGGCCTGGATCGCAAGCCATGAGACGCCGCGTGTGATCTGGGCCAGGAGCATGAGTTTTCTGGATTGCCCCGTGCTTAATTGCCGGTATCCCTTGTCCAGGGAATCGGTCATGTCCAGGGCCTTGATCAGGTCGGCATGGTCCGGTACATTTTCCAGAAATGAACCGGCCGGGGTGCCGGGGTCCAGTTTGTCCAGAAAGTCGGTGTCATCTTTTTTTAATTCCTGTTCAAATATCTCCTGCTGGCGGCTGAAGGACACAATCCCCAGATTCTTGGGCAGCTCCATGCATTGGGCAGATATCTTTGGGTTTTTCCCCTCCAGAAGGACAAAAAAGTCTTCAATCCCCGAGCGGTTGCTCCCCATGAGACACCAGGCCTCTTGGGAGGTGGCAAAAAACCTCTCAATCGAAAGGTTCTTGGATTGTGCGTTGATAATTTCCATGGTCCGCATTCAAACAGGTTGCCAGGGGTTAGGCAAGGAAAAAATTGCTTTTGAAAAGAGATAGATCGGTGTTTGAATAGGGAGCCTGTTTTTCTTGACATTGTTGCTCCCCCGAATTAAAAGGACTCTATCCGTGGCAGATGATGGATGTTTTGGGCGGGATTTTTTTTGGATATTTGGGAATTAAAAAGTATATGTCCCTTGCCCATGGCCTTTAGAGGCCAGATGATAATGACAGGGAGATTTCATATGTTGGAAAAAATAGAGATAACACCGGACTGCGGCCTGTATGGCATGGCCACGGGAAAAAATATACAAGAAGTTATTGCCACCACCCCTGAAACAAGGGCCATTTCAAACAACCCCAAGGTGATGGGGCTTGAGTATACCCATCTTCTCCAAACCGCCTGCACAAAGATCCTTCAGCAGCTTGCCACCAATAATTTAACCTGCCTTGAAGAAAAACAAACCATTGTTTTTGATATTCTGAGGGGGGGGCTGAACTTTGGTCTCAGACAAGCCCTTGGCAATGCCTTTGGCTGGAACCGCCACGGGTGCTCTTTTATCTCGGCCCAGAGAGCCCGGCAGGATGATTCTCCGGAGCAATGGCACATTGTTGAAACCGAATATTCCAAGGTTTACATGCCCAAAACCGCCAGCATTGTCATCGGGGATGTGGTGGCAACGGGTACCAGCCTTGAGCATGCCATGCAGGCCCTGGTGGCAGAGGCGGAAAAACAGGGGACCTATTTGAGGTCTGTTGTTTTCTTTACCTTTGGCGGCCCCAGGGCTGGTGAAATTCTTGAAAAGATGGATGCCATGTGCCGGGAGCGCTTTCCCGGTTATGAACGGACCACCCTGGTGTATCTGGAAGGGTGTTTTACGGTTCCCGGGCTTGAAACAGACATCCGCATCAAGATAACCGGTACGGACCTGCTCCGCCTGAATGCGGTAATGGCACCGGAGTTTATAGCGTCTCAATACGAAGACCCCTGTTATCCCATCCAGCGGTGTGCCATCTATGATGCCGGTTCAAGAGCATTCTGGCCCCCGGAATATATAGAAGACCTCCATGGCTATTGGTCACAGGTGAAAGAACTTGCCAACCAGGGGGTCACCTATGGGGCAATGCTCAAAGAAAGAATTCCCGTGCTTGATCCGGTTCAGTTCGGACCGGTGGATCTGGGAAGGGTGTGTGATGATCAGCTCGCCTGGATCGAAGGGATGCGGTAAATATTCTGACCTCATCTCTGCTTTCCAAGCCAATGTACAGATTGTAAGCATGCAGATGGGGTTCAGGTCTGTTAATTTTTGGGGTCTGTGGTCTGGGTATCATCCGGGCCACCTACCTGCTTCCAGTTTGTCACCAGGTTTCCCATGATAAACAATTGGCTTTTTTCAGCAATGTGGGTATGCATGAAAATATCTCTACGGGTATAATCGGTATATTTTTCTATGGCAATGGCCAGGCTGGTCATTATTTTTTTTCGATCCTCTTCACTGATGAATGCCGGGACATAAAGGTCAACAAAAACAGGTTTCTTGATATTGGCAGGTTCGCAACCCGGACAATAAATTGCATCAAATGTTTGCCAATAATATGTTACGAACCTTTCTTCAAGACCGGTGTCACGGGAGACGTCTGCGCTGATTTTAGCCATTATCTCTTGTAAATTCTGCTTGATGGGCAAGCAGGTGATCTTGATCATGGGGTCGCCTTCTACTTTTGAGCCGGCATGGACGGCGGGAGCCTGCAGTGAGACCAGTACAAAAAAAAGACCGATCAGGATTGGTAAGAATGATGGTGCCGGGATGATAGCGATATCTTTTTTCATTGGGATGAATCTCCTATAATATGGGTCAACCAATCATGAAAGCTGTTTTCTGGCCCTGAGTTTCGCGTCGATCAACTGACTGTGGCTTAGGTTCAGCAGGTTTGAAAGCTTGTGGGCAAAGTGGTCCTCATGGGCTTCCAGGTGATCGTCCAGCAAAATGATGCGCCAGACAGATTCCATGATATCGATTTTTTGGGTTTCGGTAAAATTTTCGTTTATGAATCGGGTATAGCGAAAAAGGCTCACATACTCTCTGTCTTCTCGATCCCGTTCAGCCAGAAGGGTATCCACTTCCTGCCGGGAAATTCCAAAATTGGTCACAAGGGTTTCAACCAGGTGCTCTTGTTCTGCTTGACTGCATTCGCCATCTGCATAGGCGGCTTCCAGCAGCAGTACGGTCAAGGCCAAATGGGCGGTCAGGGTATCTTTGTCCGTGGTCTGTTTTTGGCCATTGCCGATTATTTTTTTGATTAGATCAAACATTTTTGTTGATAGCCTTATAGGGGGATTAATACGTTTTCTTTTCCACTATAGGGGGATAGGCCCGATGGGTCAAGGAGTTCTCTGTTGT
>JAHIVS010000510.1 GCA_018816605.1 Pseudomonadota bacterium | reverse complement strand
TTGTTTCTGGTGCGCAAGGTTTTTGGTCTTGTTTTTTTGACCTTCATTCTATGTTATATCTTCAATAATATCATTGTTCAACTGGAACGTCGAACCCTATTGGGAAGACGCTTCTGGATCATATCGGTATATTTGTTTTCCATGGCGGTGGTTGCCGGCCTGTTTTTCTTTGCTTTGCCCCACATTTTGGGGGAAACCAAATTGTTCATCACCAAAATACCCCAGTCCGTGGATGCCATACATGTGCATTTGGACAAACTGGCGCATAAACAACCTCAGATAGCCCCGATTATGGAGCGGATCAAGGATTCGGTAACCATTAACAACTTGCTGGGAATCAATCGTGAGGCATTGGTTGATTTTGTAGTCGGTTTTTTCAACCAGACCCTTCATTTTACCACTTATTTTCTGCTGGCCACTCTGTTTAGTTTTTTAATCCTGCTGGATTTACCCAACTTGAGGACGCGGGTGTTCGCCCTGCGGGATACACGTTTCAAAGATGCCTATGATGAAACTGCCGGCAGTGTTGTCCAGTTTGCTCTGGTTGTGGGAAATACCTTTCAGGCCCAGATCCTGGTCGCCGTGCTCAACACCCTGCTGACCGGTCTGGGGCTCTGGTTTTTTAAAATAGAAGCCATTGCGCTGCTGGCGAGTATTGTTTTTTTTGCAGGCCTGATTCCTGTATGGGGAACCTTTATCTCCTCCATTCCCATTTTACTGCTTGCGTTTAACGATGGGGGAATGGGGCTGGCGGGCAAGGTGGTCTTCATGATTGGGTTCGTCCATGCAGTCGAGACCTATGTCCTAAACCCGCGAATCGTCTCCGCCGTCCTCAAGATCAACCCTTTGCTGACCCTGATTATTCTTTATGTCGGGCACTCTTTATTCGGACTCTGGGGCATCCTGCTGGGCGTTCCGGCTGCCGTGTATGTCTACCGCTATATCCTGATGATACCGGGTACCCTTTGCACAGACAGCAAAACCTGAAGGGTTTTCAAAAAGAGTTTTCAGTGCCCGGCAAAAAATAGCATCTCCCTGATGTCTGCCCGATCAAAGGGTGTGACAAAAACTTCGCCGGTCCTTTCTCGCTTTTTGCTGTCCAGATTTTCCCAAATATAAACGCCCGGGCTGGCTAGGAAAACAGAGGAATAGGTGCCAACGGCCAACCGTTAGGACAATAAAACGATTACGAATATGTTTTGGCATTTGGAAAGCTCACTTTCATTATCTTCTACTGTCGCAACACAAATTTCACTATCGGGCGCGGCAGTCCATTTTACCCTTCCATTCTACCTGGCGTTTACCCCAGGACAAACAACCTTCAGATAAAGCATCAAGGAGAGAAGAGAGGTGTTTAATTTTGGCACCTATTGTTTCCCCAGTTTTTTGCATTTTTCATCATCGAAATCCCATACAATTTTGGAAGTGATCTCTAATCAGTTAAAGCGATTTTTGCCAAATTCAATTTTTAGATAGAATTTAGCCCCAGGGTAAATTTTGCTATCCAAAAACTTAATATTTTAGTATGAACGTCGTTTAGTGCCCAATAACAAGTATGGAGAAAACAAAAAAATGAACCTCTGGCTGACAAAATCCATTTCGCGAAAAATAGGATCTCTGGCTGTATTAGCCCTTTTCAGTATACTGCTTATCATGATGGTCAGTGTGACCTTTTTTGGGAAAATTTCACAGATCGCGTCCCTGGCCGACGTGGGGAATGCATATCGTATAGCATACTACCAATCCATGTCCGCCTATGAACACTATATGACAACAGGAGATCACTCCGCCCTGGAACGGTTCAAAGCTGCCAATACCCTCATGCGCAAAAAAGACGGTGCAATTGTAAAATTGCATGAATTATTGGCACAGGGCAACTCCGTTGCCCAGGCAGTTGAAAAGTACAGCAAGGATGTGCCGAATATTGACCCTGTGACAACAACTGCTGCTGCCCACCTCATTAACAACCTTAAAGGCAATGAACGCCTGGCCAGGTTGGTTGAAGTCTCTGCCAAAGGCAGTGACCACTCCCATCGCTTTAACAGCCTCGTGGATCAATACAGCCATTCCGCCTCTGTTTCGGAAAAAGAACAGATAACAAAAGAAATCCAAATCCTCGCCCCTGAACTGGAGCTCCTTGCCGAAAAAATCATACTGATTTTCAAGGATATTTCCCAATACCTGATCGGATATGTAAAAACACTTTTTTACATACTGGCGGCCGCGATCGTTCTGATTCTCGGCCTGGTTTCATTTTTTATCATCAAAAGCATCACCCTGCCCTTAAAAAAGACTGTCCATTTTGCAGAAGAAATGGCAAAAGGGAACCTCACCCTTTCCCTTAAAATCAAAAACCAGGATGAATTGGGAATGATGACCATTGCCATGAATGCCATGACCCGCTCACTGTCAGCGATGATCAAGGATGTGAAATCCGGCATCACCCAGCTGGGAACTTCATCAAACGGATTATTCGCTATATCGGATCAACTATCAACCCTTGCCGGTCAGGCCTCTGACAAATCCGATCGTGTGAGCGCTTCGGCGGAAAAAATGAACCAGAACATGGTGACCATGGCAGCGGCCATGGAAGAGTCCGCCACCAACATCAACCTGGTCAGCATGTCCAGCGATGAAATGACCTCCACCATTGACGAAATTGCCAAAAATGCAGAAACTGCCAGAGGGGTATCTTCCGAAGCCGTCATCCAGGTAAAGAAGGCATCTGAACGAATGATGGAACTGGACAATGCCGCCCGGAAAATAAGCCGGATTACAGAAACAATAACCGATATCAGTGAACAAACCAATCTTCTGGCGCTAAATGCCACCATTGAGGCGGCCAGGGCCGGGGAAGCGGGAAAAGGCTTTTCAGTGGTGGCCAATGAAATCAAGGCGCTTGCAGGACAGACGGCCAATGCCACAGCGGATATCAAACAACAGATTTCAGATGTCCAGACAAGTGCCAAAACAACCATTTCTGAAATTTTACAGGCCTCCAAAATCATTGAAACCATAAATGGGATTGTTGCCACCATCGCGACCGCAGTGGAAGAGCAATCTGCAGTTACCCGGGAGATCTCTGGAAATATCGAACAGATTGCCCAGGGGGTAACCCAGGTAAATACCACAGTGGCCCGAAGTTCCATCACTGTGACTGAAATAACAGAAGAAATAGCTGAAGTCAGCGGATCCTCAACACAGGTTGCCGCCAATAGCCTATTGGTTAAAGAACGGGCAGATGACCTGTCCGCAGTGTCTGTCCAGCTACAGGCACTGGTCGGAAAATTTGAAGTCAGCTAACGCTTTTAAGGGATTTTCATAGAGATTAACCATAGCTAAATTTATGCACCACAGGAGGATTTATGCAGTTTAAGGAGTATACCAGTTTTCACCAGATGCTTTCAGAGACCGTTGACAATTATAGCGACAAGCCTGCATACCGGTGGTTTGACAAAAATGCCACTGCCACTTGTGTTACATGGCAAACCTTCTATGACCAGGTAAAATCGGTATCAAAAAGCCTTATTGCCCTTGGTGTTGAAAAAGGCGACACGGTGAATATTTTGAGTTATACCTGCTATAAATGGGTTTTGACCGATGTTGCCAACATGAGCGCTGGCGTCGGGACCGTTGGTATTTACCAGTCCAACCTGCCCGTTGATTGCCAATATATCATCAACCATTCCGATGCAGTGCTTGTCTTTGCCGAAAACATGACCCAATTGGATAAATTGCTCATGATCCGGAAAAACATCCCAAACATCCGGAAGGTTATCCTGTTTAACGGTGAGATTGCGGACAATGACTGGGTCATTACCTATGACCAGTTTTTAGCCCTTGGGAAAGGCATTGATGACAAGACGTTTGAAGAAAGGACCCGCCAGGTAACCGCCCGGGATACGGCCGGCATTGTATACACCTCCGGTACCACCGGGGTGCCCAAGGGTGTTGTCCTGACCCATGACAATATCACCTCCACCTGCCAATCCGTTTACCAGAGCGGCGATTTCAAAGACGGTGAAGAGATGTTTGTCTTTCTTCCCCTGGCCCATGTTTTTGTCAGAACCAGCTGCTATACGGCCATTAAAACCGGCAACCGGACCACCTTTGCCAGGAGTATCGACTCTCTGCTGGAGGATTTCGGCCTGGCAGCCCCCCACTGGTTTGTCAGCGTGCCCCGGGTGTTCGAAAAAATCCATACCAAAATCATCAGCGGAGCGGAGGCAAAGGGCGGGGCGGCAGAAATAATATTCAACTGGGCCTTTGGGATAGGCTCCCAGGTCAGCGCCTGCAAACTGGCAGGCCAGGCCATTCCCTTTGGCCTGGGTTTAAAATATAAACTGGCAACCAAACTGGTCTTTTCTAAAATCCACAAGGCCCTGGGCGGAAACGTCAAATGGTGCATCAGTGGTGCTGCACCCTTGAATCCGGAGATCGCTCGGTTTTTCCATGCCGCCGGTCTTTTGATCCTGGAAGGACTCGGTATGACAGAGAACACATCCTTTTCCAATGTCAACCGACCGGACAAGTATAATTTCGGCGTGGTGGGACCTCCGGGCGAAGGCCTGTTCCATAAAATAGCCGATGACGGTGAGGTGCTTCTGTCTGGACGGAATGTGATGAAAGAGTACTATAAAATGCCCGATGAAACCGCGGAAACCTTTACCTCAGACGGCTGGCTAAAAACCGGGGACATCGGCAAAATTGATGAAAACAATGTCCTGAAGATCACAGACCGGAAAAAGGATCTCATCATTACGGCCGGCGGTAAAAATATCGCTCCCTCCCGCATCGAAGGGATAATGACCACCTCGAAATATATCAACCAGGTTTGTGTGGTGGGCGACAGACGCAAATTCCTTTCCGCCGTGGTCGCCCTGGATGAAGAAAATATAAAGGCCTATGCAAAAGAACATCAGATCACCCATGATACCTTTTCAGACCTGATACGACACCCTGATATTGTGGCCCTGGTTGATGCCGAGGTGAACAGGAAAAACCAGGAGCTCCCCTCGTTTGAAACCATAAAACGCGTAACCATCGTTCCTGAATTTACCATTGAAAATTCGATGATGACGCCCACATTCAAGCTGAAAAAAAATATCATCCTGAAAAACTATGAAGGGGATATTGAAACCATGTATGGAAAAGGCTGATCCATCTTTGGCAATATGGCAACTGCGGCCCTGGGCTGCCACAATAGTATCATGGCATGGGCAATGCCGTCGTCAAGGGTACCGATGCCTCAGGCTTTCCAGGCGGGTGAAGCGGAAACGCCAAGGTCTTTTTCTCTTTTTTCGCCTGTTTTCTTTCCGTGATACCCCGGGGAGCCCCAGGGATAAAAATATCCACGGGGCTCCTTTAAGCTCAGGCCTGATGCAAATTCCCATCACACCTTGAATTTGCCCATCATCTCGGAAAGATTCTTGGCAAGGAGAGAAAGATCATTGGCCTTTTCTTTAACCTGGGAACTGGAGTCTGCCATCTGAACCGATGACTGGGTCACCTGGGCGATCTCCTTGGTGACACCCTGGGAAGCCATTGATCCCTGGGCGATATTTTCATTGACCTCACCGATTCCCAAAGAGGCCTGGGATACATTCTCGGCAATTTCTTTTGTGGTGGCAGATTGCTCTTCCACAGCAGAGGCAATGGTTGACACAATTTCATTGATCTGTGTCACCACCCGGCTAATACTGGAAATTTCCGCAACGGTTCCATCTGTGGAAGTTTGAATACCCGATACCCGTTCCTTAATAGCATTGGATGCTTTGGCCGTCTGGCTGGCCAGATCCTTAATCTCATTGGCCACAACCGCAAACCCTTTTCCCGCTTCCCCGGCACGGGCAGCTTCTATGGTGGCATTCAGGGCCAGCAGATTGACCTGGGAAGAAATATCGGTAATGGTTTCCACCACCGTAAAAATTTCCTTGGCCGACACCCCGAGCTCATCCACCTGCCGGCTGGCCTGCTCTGCCTGGCCTACAGCTTCCATGGTAATGCTCCTGGCCTTTTCCGCATTCTGGGCAATCTCGTTGATGGTGGATGTCATCTCCTCTGCTGCCGAAGAAACCATGTTGATATTGGTGGAAGCCTCTTCCATGGCCGCCGCCATGGAGGTCATATTGGCCGTCATCTGTTCCGATGCGGCAGCCACGGATCCCGCCCTTTCGGAGGTATCTTCGGCTGCTGTATTCATCTGGTCCGCAATCCCAACCAGAACCGTAGAAGAACCCGTCAAAACTCCGGTATCCGACTTGATATTGCTGATCATGGACTGGATGTTCTCAATGAATTTATTGAAATATTCTGCCAATTCCTGGGTTTCATCCCCGGAACTGTCTTCAATCCGTCGGGTCAGATCCCCTTTGCCCTGGGCAATATCCTTGAGCATTTCAATAATGTTCCGTATGGGCCCGACCACTCCCTTTGCAATGACAAAATAGGAAATCAGGAGAGAGAGACCGATAATGACCAGAACTACGGAAACCATTTTTATGATGGCGCTGGAAACATTGCTGCGAACCTTCCGGGTCTGTTCTGCCACCGCTGCATCGATTTCATCGGTATAGACCCCGGTGCCGATATACCAGTCCCAGTCTGCCAGCTTCCTGGAAAAGGAGGTCTTGGCCAAGGGGATATCGCTCCCTGGCTTGGGGAAATAATATTGAAAAAATCCCCCGGATTCATTGCTGTCACCGGTTTTTATTATATCCTGAACAAGAAAATTTCCTTTTTTGTCCTTCAGGTCCCAGAAATTTTTCCCTTCCCGTTCCGGGGCCGGAGACATTAATACACAGGTTCCTTTGGAATCATAGATAAAAAAGTATCCGCTGTTCTCCTTGCCGTAACGGATGGAGCCAATGCTGTGCAGCGCCTCCTTTTTTAAAAGCGCTTCCGTGGATTCCAGGTAAACCCCGCCGCCGATGATCCATCCCCAGGGCTTAAACAGCTTGACATAGGAAATTTTATCCACCGGCGCCTCAAACCCGGGTTTGGGCCATTTGTAATCCACAAAGCCCCCACCCTGTTTTTTTGCGATATCGTCCATTTCCTTGAAAAAAAGTTTGCCGTCCGGATCTTTGAGCTCCATAAGATTTTTCCCGTTCAAGGAAGGTTTAATGGGGTGGAGCACCATCTCTCCGTTTGTATCCTGAATCCAGAAATACCCTTCTCCATCCTTTCCCCAGCGCATCTTGTCAATGATTTTTACGGCAGCCTGTTTACGGCTTTCCATATCCCCTGACCCATCATCGCTGCTGGCGGCTTCAAAAACGGAAATCGCCTGGTCCACCACAGCCTTTACCTGATCCCCGTATTCCCTGCGAAGGGCTTCCTTATCCCGGGAGGCATCCAGTCGCTCCTGTGCAATGGTAAAAGCAGAATTCACCAGATCCCTGATCTGGGACTGTTTTTCACCCAGCATCCCTTCAGCGTAAGCCTGGATGGCAAATTCGCCCTCTTTTTTCAGGGAGGATACGGACAATAGAAGCGATGCGCCCCCGACCAGAATTAAAGCAACAATGATTAAAACATTTACTTTTGTGCCAATGTTAAACTTCATACATGACCCTCCTTTACAAAAAAACCCATTGGTCTGTTAGAAATAAATTGCCGGCAAACTAAAATATCGTCAGGATTATTTCGCAATATTATCACACCGAAACCATGAAGTAAAACCCTATATATGCAGGGATAAAAATTCCTGGCAGGAATACCTGCAATCTGGGTTAACAAGCCAAGACACTCCCCAGAATAAAATTAGCCTGGTTGCATTGACAAATTAATGCCTTATCATTTAAGTAATTTTCAGGTATGATTCCTGAAGACAAAGGGTCTATGAGTGGAAATATAGAGAATACGCAAGGAGGAAACAATGAAAATAGCATTTCCGATAACAGAGGAGAAGGGGCTGGAAAGCCCTGTCAGCGAGCACTTTGGGGTTGCCAAAAAATTCATGGTCGTGGACCTTGATACCAGAGCGATTGAGGTTGCAGCCAACCAGAAACTTCTGGAAAACGCCTCCTGCAAAACCGCGGTGTTTGACCTGGAAATAGCCGTGAATGCCGTTGTCACCCACTGCATTGGAGACGGATCCCTTCGGGGGCTTAACGCCGCCGATATCAAAGTTTATGCCGCCCGAAAAGCAACCGTCGCGGAAAACCTGGACCTCATGGAGAAAGGCGAATTAAAACTCTTCCACATATTTGACCTCTGCCAGGGAAAAAAGAACAAAAAAGAAGGCGGATGCGGACACCACCACGGATGAAAACCCTATTAAGCTGGATTGGCAGGATCTTGTACTTTTCCATCGGCTGGACCTATGATCCTCTGCCCGAGTACTGGGACAAAAAAAGTGTGGTCATAGGTTTTCCCCACACCAAAAACATGGACACCTTCCGGGCCCTGACCTATATAAAAATTGCAAAGGTCAATGCCCGCCTGCTGGTAAAGGCATCCTGGTTTTTCTTTCCCATGTCCCTTTTGCTCAAAGGTCTTGGGGGGCTGCCGGTAGAACGGGATAAAGCCAGCGGATTTGTGGGAAACGTGGTGGCTGAATTCAACCGCCGGGACGAACTGGTGGTGGCCCTGGTTCCCGAAGGCACCCGAAAAAAGGTTGCCACCATTAAAACCGGTTTCTGGCACATTGCAAAAGGGGCAAACGTCCCCATTATCTGCTGGTACCTGGACAATCGGGCAAAGCGGACCCGGTGGATCGGTAAAATCGTTCCGGGAGAATCCCTTGAGTCAGACCTGCTCAAAATCAAGGCCCTGTATGAGCAAGCCGGCTTTTCCATCCCCCTGAAGGATATCAAAAAACCGGAGACTCCGGCCTAGGTGTCCTTCTGTTGTTCTGTAATTTTTTGTATAAAAATTAAGCGATCCTTAAAAGATTCTTCTTTTTTCATGGGAAAAGTTGGCTTTTCACCAAACCATCCCGCCATCGCCCAGTCGCGTAACCCACTGAAAAACAATAAAAAAATTATTGACATGGCACTTGAGAATCTTTAAACTAAGACTTTTGGAAAATTGATAATTACCACTTTTCTGTAAAAGACAAGGAGTTTATATAATGTGTCGTCTGTTCGCACTTACCAGCAAGGATCCGATATCCCCCATGTTGGCCATCAAAGCCCTTGACGTAATGAAAGAGGGGCATGACGGATCCGGAATGGGACTTTTGCTCCAGGACCTTGGAGGTCCCTTTGAGGAGATGAAGGATGCGCCTATTTTATCGGGCATCTTCAGTGAAGAAGGGATTCGGCGCCTGGACCTGTTCATGATGGACAAGGGATTTCTGACCAAGTATAAAATATCCCTAAAAATCCCAAAACAGCCTGTGGAAGGAATTCCAAGGAGGGATCTCTATCTGATCCGGGCCTATGAACTGCCCGAAGACTGGGAAAATCTTGACCAAAGCGAGATCGCCGGCCGGCTCTCGGACATACGGCTCAAAATCCGCGACATGGGAGAAGAAAAAAACGACATGATGGTCTTTTCTTTCTGGCCCGACACCATCATGATCAAGGAAATCGGTGATCCCCTTCAGCTGGGTCATTACCTGGGGCTGGACCGGAAAGAACTCCATGCCCGGGTAATCATGGCCCAGGGCCGCCAGAACACCAACTATGCCATCAATCTGTATGCCTGCCACCCCTTTTTCATCAAAGGGTATTGCACCATGACCAATGGCGAAAACACGGCTTTTATCCCCATCAGGGATTTTCTCTCCTCCAGGGGAATCCCTGCCTATAGCGGATACCAGTCCGACTCCGAAGTTTTCGCCCATATTCTTCATTATGCCATGGAGGAACTGGAACTGGGTATCGATGCCTACAAGCATGTGATCACTCCCCTCCAGGAAGAAGCCCTTCAGCGACACCCGGATGCCCCGTTTCTGACCCACCTGAAGAGAACCTGCAGGCCTCTGATCATTGACGGACCCAATTGCGTCATCGGCACCCTGCCCGACCATTCTCTTTTCATGGCCCAGGACAGAAAAAAACTCAGACCCGGCGTTGTGGGGGGAAAACCGGGCCTTTATGGTTTTTCATCGGAAATCTGCGGCCTGGATGCCGTGATCCCGGACCGGGATAAATCCAAAGATATTCAACCCATGCACCTTGATACTGTAATTGTAAGCCCTGACCGCCAGGAGGTAAAGATATGTCGTCAAACAGAAGCCTTGAACCTTCCTCTTTAAGCCTGAACGATCTGCCATGGCAGATTCGCTACAGCAATGACCGGTGTACCCTGTGCGGACAATGCACGGCGGTCTGCCCGGTAAAGGCCATTGAACTGAAGGTTTTTCAAAAAAGACTCATTACCACATCCAT
>JAHIVS010000065.1 GCA_018816605.1 Pseudomonadota bacterium | reverse complement strand
CCCCACCACCGTGTGGATTTCATCAATGATCAACAGGGCGTTTTCTTTTTGTTCCAGGGCATTGATCACATCTTTGAGCCGTTGTTCAAAATCGCCCCTGTATTTGGTTCCGGCAAGAAGGGCACCCATGTCCAGAGAGAAAAGCTCACAGTCTTCCAGAAGATCCGGCACCTGCCGGGCATGGATTCTCAGGGCCAGCCCTTCGGCAATGGCGGTTTTACCAACTCCGGGGTCTCCCACAAGGATGGGGTTGTTTTTTCTTCTGCGGCAAAGGACCTGCATGACCCGGTCCATCTCATTTTCACGCCCGATGAGGGGATCAATTTTGTTATCCTGGGCTTTTTGCAAAAGGTCGCAGGTAAAGGCTTCAAGGGGATCTTTTTTCTTCTGGCGTTTGGTCTTGGGATCTGCCTGCCGGAACATTCTCTGGGAGAGGTCCTGGCTGTCCGTGGATTTTTTGTCCTGTTCACTGGAATGGGAGATATGTTTGAGAACATCCAGCCGGGTAATACCTTCAGATTCGAGATAAAAGGCTGCATGGGAATCTTTTTCCTGGAAGATGGAAGCAAGGATGTCTCCGAGATTCACCTCGCTTTTTTCAGCAGATCTGGCATGGTTGATGGCCCGCTGAATCATCCGCTGGAATCCGATGGTCTGCTGGAGAACATACTCATCCTTGGTATCTATTTTGGTTAGTTTTTCATCAAAGAATTTTTCCAGCTCTTCTTTTATCTGTTCCGGACTTCCGCCGCATTTTTCTATGGTTTCCAGGCCGGTTTCATGGTTAAGGATTGCATAAAGAACATGTTCAACACATACGTACTCGTGCCTTCTTTTCTTTGCTTCCCGTACAGCAAATCCCAGCGCTGTACTCAGTTCTTTGCTTATCATGGTGCTACTCCTTTTCCATTGTGCTTTTTAAGGGAAAGCCTTTATTGCTTGCAAGGTTGTGTACGGTCAGAATTTTTGTCTCTGCAATTTCCAATGGATAAATGCCACACACTTCTCTTCCCTTATTATGTACATTAAGCATTATTTGGTTTGCTTTTTCAAGTGATTTTCCAAAAACATTTACAAGAATTTCCACAACAAATTCCATGGTTGTATAATTGTCATTGTGCAAGAGGACTTTATACATGGGGGGATGGCCTTCTTTGGATTTTGATGAAATCCCTGTTTTTGTCGTTGAATTCGTGGATGTCATATTCTTCTCCTAAGACATACAGCATTTTTTATATTTTTTACCGCTGCCGCAGGGGCAAAGATCGTTTCGTTGAATTTTTTCGTGACTCCTTTTTACGGGCTGCTTTACGGACGGCTCATCGGAGTGGGAAAAGGTCAGATTCTGTTGTTCCACCTTTTTTATTTCATCCACACGGGATGGGTTCGTTATCTGAATTTTATACACAATATCCACCACTTCTGACTTGATCCGCTCCATGAGGCCATGGAACATATCAAACCCTTCTTTTTTGTATATGCGAAGGGGGTCCTGCTGGGCATATCCCCGAAGTCCGATGCCTTCTTTTAAGTGGTCCATGGACAAAAGGTGTTCTTTCCACCGGGAATCAACGGTCTGGAGGATGATAAACCGTTCGATTCGTTGCATCTGCTCTTCCCCGATGAGGGCTTCCCTGGCAAGGTAGTGCTCTTTTGCCATGTTAAAAATAAAGTCAGACACCTGATCCTGGGAGTAATTTTCCCGCACAGCCGGGGAAAGATCAATTTCTGAAAAATTAAACATTTTTTTTGCACCGGATTCAAGGGCTTCCAAATCCCATTGCTTGATCGGGGTCTTTTCATCGGAAAATTGGTCTACCAGTTCATATGCCTTGTCCTCAACCATTTCCAGGATCACCGATTTCAGGTTGTCTTCCTTCAGTGCCTGGCGGCGCTGGCGGTAGATCACTTCCCTTTGCTGGTTCATGACATCGTCATATTCCAGTAAATGCTTTCTGATTTCAAAATTATGGCCTTCCACCTTTGACTGGGCATTTTCAATGGCTTTGGAAATAAAGGTGTGCTCAATATGCTCTCCTTCTTCAATACCGAGTCTGTCCATGACGGCATGTATCCGATCGCCTCCGAATATTCTGAGCAGATCATCTTCCAGGGACAGATAGAATCTGGAACTTCCCGGGTCCCCCTGCCTTCCGGAACGGCCCCGAAGCTGGTTGTCAATCCGGCGGGATTCATGGCGGGATGTGCCCAGGATATGCAACCCTCCCAGTTGTGTGACACCTTCCCCCAGCTTGATGTCCGTCCCACGCCCGGCCATGTTGGTGGAAATGGTGACCGCTCCTTTTTGTCCGGCATTGGCAACGATCTGGGCTTCTTCTTTATGGTGCTTGGCATTCAATACGTTGTGGGGCACCCCTTTTTTCTTGAGTTTGTTGCTCAGGTCTTCCGAGACGTCAATGGAAATGGTTCCCACGAGCACCGGCTGGCCTTTTTTATGAAGGGCGATGATCTCCCGGATGGCTGCATCATATTTTTCTTTCTGGGTCTTATAGATCAGGTCGGGGAAATCCTTACGGATCATGGGCTGGTGGGTGGGAATCACCAACACCTCAAGGTTATAGATTTTTTTGAATTCAGGGGCCTCTGTTTCCGCCGTACCGGTCATTCCGGACAGTTTGTCATACATCCTGAAATAGTTCTGGAAGGTGATCGAAGCCAGTGTCTGGTTTTCATTTTCAATCTTAACATTTTCCTTTGCCTCAAGGGCCTGGTGCAATCCTTCGCTGTAACGCCTTCCTGTCATGAGCCGTCCTGTAAACTCATCAACGATCACCACCTGGTCATTTTTAACAATATAGTCGGTATCCCGCTTGAACAGCGTATGGGCTTTCAGAGCCTGGTTGACATGGTGAAGGATTTCGATATTGGCAGGGTCGTATAAATTTTCCACCGACAGCAGCTCTTCTCCTTTGGCAATCCCTTCTTCCGTCAGGGAAACGCTCTTGGATTCTTCATCCAGGGTATAGTCGATATCCTTTTTAAAGGCGGGTATAATGGTATTCACCTGGGTATAAAAATGGGTGGATTTTTCAGCCTGGCCCGAAATGATCAGTGGGGTCCTGGCCTCATCAATGAGAATGGAATCCACCTCATCCACAATGGCAAAGTTCAGGGGGCCCTGGGCGAGATTTTCCTTTTCAAATTTCATGTTGTCCCGAAGATAGTCAAACCCGAACTCGTTATTGGTCCCGTAGGTGATGTCCGAGCCATAGGCCGTTTTTCTCTCCTGGTCGTCCATATCATGGAGAACCACCCCGACACTCAATCCCAGGAAATTGAAAATTTTGGCCATCCAGTCGGCGTCACGGCGGGCCAGGTAGTCATTGACCGTGATGATGTGGACCCCTTTACCGGCCAGCGCGTTTAAATAGGCCGGGAGTGTGGACATCAGGGTTTTTCCCTCACCGGTCTTCATTTCAGCAATGGTGCCCTGGTGGAGAGCAACCCCGCCGATGAGCTGTACATCAAAATGGCGCATGCCAAGGGTCCTGACAGAAGCCTCCCTCACCAGGGCAAAGGCTTCGGGTAAAATGTCATCCAGGGTTTCGCCCTTTTCAAGCCGATGTTTGAATTCATTTGTTTTGTCGGCCATCTGCTCGTCGGACAGAGACTGCATCTGGGGTTCATGGGTATTGATTTTATCTATGATGGGCTGGAGTGTTTTTAAGATCCGCTCATTGCTAGAACCAAAGATTTTTGTGATGAATTTTAGTACCATTAAATTCTACCTATCTGTTAAGTGTGTGACCGTTAAAACTTTCCTGTAAACATATAAGCATTAATATAGAAAATAAAACAATAAATTGAAATAAATTGTTTCTTTTGATGGAGTGGGGGGTGCCGGTTGCCGGAGCAGGCGTTAATTCAGAATGTATTTTAAGGGGTTGACGGGGAGTCCGTTGATGCGAACTTCGTAATGGACGTGGGGTCCGGTGCTTTGCCCTGTGTTGCCAAGAAGAGCGATCGTATCACCTCTTTTTATGGTTTGACCCGGTTTGACCATAATTTTTTCAAGGTGCCCGTATTTGGTTACCCTCCCATATCCATGGTCAATGATGACAAGGTTGCCAAAATACAATTTGCGGGCCGCATAGGAAACTTTACCATTGGCGGTTGCAATAATTTTTGTTCCCACCTGGTTTGAAATATCAAGGCCGGAATGGAAGGATTTTGCGCCGGTGAAGGGAGATTTCCTATACCCGAAGTTGGAGGTGATCCAGCCGTTAGCCGGCTTAATGGACGGGGTTGATGCCAGAAGATTCTTTTTTTTCTCAAGCTGCTTGATGAGATCATCAAAATTAAGCACCTGTTGCTTGGCCGCAAGGGCGGTCTGGTTCACCTGTTGATGCATTTCCCGGATCAGGCTGTTGTGCCGGGCCTCCAGGGGCAGGTCCCGGTCAAGTTCATTTTCCGGAAGTCCGCCGATACCGATGAAACCCGAGGAATTGCCGACTTTTTGGATGTCGGCAATAAGCCGGACCTTGCCTTCCAGTTTTGATAAATCGTCCACCTGCTTTTTAAGCAGTTCAATGTTTTGGGCAAATGTCTGGATTTGACTTCGCTGGTTGAAAATTTCATTTTGCTGGGTACCGATGGTCTGGGTCAGGGTGGAGGTGTCAAAGGATAGGGTTTTTAATCGGTAATAATCATAGCCCAGATAGCCAAGACCGCTTGAGGCTGTTACCGCAAAGAAGATGAGAAAAACTAAAAACAGCTTGTGAATGGAAATTTCTCTGATATTGGAACCCGAACTGGAATGAAACCATATTTTTATTCGTTTTCTCATTGTCTCTTTTCTATTTTTTAAATGACCATATGTCAAGCATATATTTTATTTATCATAAAGGGGTCTGAACATAGTTCAGCCCCCTTTCATCCGGTAGTCCGAACAGGATGTTCATATTTTGAACCGCTTGTCCGGCTGCGCCTTTTAACAGATTATCGATGGCAGATACCAGGATGATTCTGCCGGTATTTTCATCAAAATGGCATCCGATATCACAGCAATTGGTTCCCCGGACATGGGACATGGCAGGGAAAAAACCTTCCGGCAGCAGTCTGACAAAGGGTTCTTCGGAATAGTATTTTTCGTATGCCCGTCGGATATCTGTAAGGCGTGCGGATTTGACAGCCTGTCCGTAAATTGTGGAAACCATTCCCCGCATCACCGGCACCAGGTGGGGAACAAAGGTGATCTTGATATCCTGTTTTCCATGGAGGCTTAAAATCTCTTCTATTTCCGGAGTGTGACGATGGTTTCCGATTTTGTAAGGTGCAAAGGATTCATTGACCTCACAATAGTGGGTGGACAGGGACAGGGATCTGCCCGCACCGCTGACCCCTGATTTTGAGTCGGATATAATGCCGTCAGGTTCTATGAGGTTTTCTTTGATGAGGGGAAGCAGGGCCAGCAGAATCGTAGTGGGATAGCAGCCCGGGTTTCCAATGATACGGGCGGTTTTGATCTGGTCCCGGTAGATTTCCGACAGACCATAGACGCTTTCTGCAAGAAGATCCTTGGCCGTGTGGGGCTGGTAGGCCATTTCATAGGTGCCAGGATTTTTGAACCTGAAATCAGCTGACAGATCAATGACCTTTATGCCCTGTTCCACCAAAGGTGCTGCATGGGCCATGGACACCTTATGGGGCAGGGCAAGAAACATGAGATCCACCCTGGATGAAAGGGTTTTGGCATCCAGTTCTTCACAGATCAGGGATTCAAATCCCCTCATGGAGGGGAAAATGTCTGTCAGGGGTTTGCCTGTGTAACTGCCGGAAGTAATCGCTTCCAACCTCGCCTCTGGGTGGTTGGAAATCAATTTAATAAGCTCTATTCCTGTGTAGCCTGACGCGCCTGCTATGCCGACCTTGATCATAATAATTTGCCTGCCTGGTTATGGATTATTCATTTTGATACATCCTTTTAAGATAGAAACACTATTTTTGTAAACCCAAATATTCAACCAACGTATGATTTTCTCCTTCCAGGCGCCCATTAATAATGCCACTGATTTTTTTCCAGTCGCCTCCCCCAAGCCCTGCACCGATTTTAGGATAGCCGATTGCCTTGCCTGAAAAATCGGTTTTAATCCGAGCGAACAGGCAATCAATGGCAGAATAATCTGCCAGAATCATGGATCCGGCATACTGGAATTGGGTGTATCCGTTTATGATGGTCAACGGTTTCTGCTGGACCTGAAGTGTTGCCTGTGAATAGGCGCCCAGCTTTTTTATGTCTCCGGATACGGTTTTGCAGTCTGCCTGGTATGCCAGTGGAAAGGTCTCCCGGATCTGTCGTGCAATACCGGCATCCATGCTGCAAAAACAATTGCACCCATGGATGATCACCTCAAATTTTCCAGACAGGGCCAGTTGGATCAGATCTCCCTTTATCGTTTTCATATTTTCCCCATTTTGGCTTGGTTTTTATTTAAAGTCTTCTGCCATGCGGCTGCAAAAATTAAAAAAATATACCGCTAGTTGATATCCTTCGGCAATACATGATAGACAATATTTGTTTTTTCCTAAGATTATAAATGGGTGTCAGATGGTTGTTGAAAAGAGATTAAAAGTTGCACTGGTCCAGGAGTCACCGGTTTTTCTGAATTTGCCTGCAAGCATCCTGAAGGCAAAAGCGCTTATCGGAAAAGCAGCCGCTACGGGTGCCAAAATGGTTGTGTTTCCGGAAACATGGCTGCCGGGATATCCTGTCTGGCTTGACACGGCAAAGGAAGCGGCCCTTTGGGATCATCAAGGTGCCAAATCATTGTACAGACTTCTTTGTCAGAATTCTTTGGCCTTGGGATCTGAACCCTTTCGCCAATTGCAGTGTATTGCAGGAGAAAAAAGAATTCAATTGGTCATGGGGTGTCATGAGATCAACGGCAATACCCTGTATAACACCATGGTTTTTTTCTCAGCCAACGGCCAGGATTTTCAAATTCACCGGAAACTTATTCCCACTTACAATGAACAAATGATCTGGGGCAGGGGGGATGGGTCTACCCTGAAGACACTGGATTCCGAGCTGGGACCCATTGGCGGCCTTATCTGCTGGGAACATTGGATGCCCCTGGCAAGGGCTGCCATGCATGCAAGAAAAGAGGTTGTCCACGTTGCCCAATGGCCTTCGGTCATTGAATTGCATCAGCTGGCTTCCCGGCACTATGCCTTTGAAGGCCGGTGTTTTGTTTTGGCCTGCGGATGTGTCTTGTCTAAAAAACAGGTTCTTGAGGGATTTGATTCCCTGGAAGAAAACGAACCGGAAGCCAGGCGTATGCTTGAAAATATGGCAACAGGAGCGGACGATCTGCTCATGACCGGGGGCAGCGCCGTCATCGGCCCCACAGCAGCCTATATCACCCCTCCTTCCTATGACCCCCGGGCTATTGTCTATGCGGATCTGAACCCTGCTTTAATCCGGGAAGCGGCCATGGTGATGGATACCAACGGGCATTATGCGCGGCCGGATGTTTTTTCCCTGTCGGTCAATGATGCCCCCATGGGGCCCGTTGATTTCTTGACCGAAAAATGACTTGATCCCATTGCTTGGGTGAATACCGATCTAAAAAAAGCATCCGGACGGATAAAAAAAACCTGGCCGAAGTGGTCCGGTCTAGTGGAGAATCTGGCTGAGGAAAAATTTTGTCCGTTCGTGCTGGGGATTTTCAAAAAAATCAATGGGGTTGTTTTCTTCGAGTATCATGCCGGCATCCATGAGCAATACCCTTTGTGCAACGGTTTTGGCAAATCCCATTTCATGGGAAACCACGATCATGGTCATGCCTTCATCGCTGAGTTGCACCATGACATCCAGAACTTCCTTGACCATCTCCGGGTCCAGGGCAGAGGTGGGTTCATCAAAGAGCATGACCTTGGGTTTCATGCACAGGCTTCTGGCAATGGCGACCCGCTGCTGCTGCCCCCCGGACAGCTGGCCGGGAAATTTTTTGGCCTGTTCGGCAATTTTAACCTTTTCCAGGTAAAACATGGCAATTTCTTCAGCCTCTTTTTTGGGGGTCTTGCGCACCCATACAGGTCCTAGGGTCAGGTTCTCCAGGATGGTCAGATGGGGAAACAGGTTGAAATGCTGAAAGACCATGCCCACTTCGGTTCTGATTTTTTCAATGTTTTTAAGGTTATTGGTCAGTTCAATGCCATCCACAATAATTTTCCCCTTCTGGTGTTCTTCCAGCCGGTTGATACACCGGATAAGGGTGGACTTGCCTGAACCGGACGGACCGCAGATAACAATTTTTTCCTGTTTTTTGACGTCGAGATTGATATTTCTCAAGACATGGAAATCACCATACCATTTATTTAAATCTTTGATTTGAATAATGGTTTCGTTGTTGCAGATATCATTTTCCTCTGGGATGGAATCGGTCATTTTATCTTCCTAAAAAAATTAATTGCGTTTATCTGTATCAAGTTCCCGTTCAAGTTTTCTTGAAAAATTGGACATTGAAAAGCACCCTAAAAAGTACATCAAAGCCACAAAAAGATATAATTCCGTTGAGAACCCCATCCATTCCGGATTCTGAATAACGGTTTTGGAGGTCATCAGAAAATCGTACAAGGCAATGATCACAACAAGGGAGGTATCTTTAAAGGCGGAGACCAGTACGCTCAATGTTGGTGGAATTACAATTTTAAGGGCCTGGGGAAGGATGACCAGGCGCATGGTCTGGTAATAGTTCAGACCCAGGGCATCGGCGGCCTCGTATTGTCCCCTGCCCATACCCTGGAGGCCTCCCCTGACAACTTCGGCAACATAGGCGGCCGTAAAAAAAATGATGGCTGCCTGGGCCCGCAGTATCTTGTCAATGGTGACGCCTTCGGGTAAAAACAGGGGAAAAATGATGGAAGACATGAACAAGAGACTGATCAGGGGAACCCCCCGGATCAGTTCAATGTACCCGACGGACAGATAGCGGATCATGGGCATGGCGGAGATGCGGCCCAGTGCCAGGAGCACCCCAAGGGGGTAGGCGGCTGCAAGGCCGAAAACAGAGAGCAAAAGGGTCAGGGGCAAGCCTCCCCACTTCATGCTGTCCACGGGAGCAAGCCCCAGAATGCCACCCTTCATTAAAAAACCCATGGAGATCAGTCCAATGATCCATGCATAGCCCAGGGGTTTGGACCAGTATTTTTTATTGTTTGAAAAGAACAGCAGGACAAACAAGGTTATCATGGCTGTAAACGGCCGCCAGTGAAGTTCATGGGGGTAGAAACCAAAAATAATGAACCTCAGGTTTTTTATGACCACCGACCAGCAGGCCCCCTCACATTCCTTGCACACAGGCCCGCTGGTGAACCAGACGGCATCGATGAAGGCCCATTTGACAAAGGGCGGCACAAACCAGAGCAGGCCGGCCACTATACCAAGGGTTAATATGGAGTTGAAGAATCCGTTAAAAAGGTTTTCCCGAAGCCAGCCAATGACCCCCCGTTTGTCCACCGGCGGCTTGATGCTGTCTATATATGCTTGGTCGATTGATACAATACCCATATGCACTATCTTTCAACAAGTTTTGATTTTTTATTATACCAGTTCATGAAAAGAGAGGTGGAGATGCTGAAAATCAGGTAACACCCCATGATCAGGGCGACCCCTTCTATGGACTGGCCGGTCTGGTTGATGGTGGTATTGGCAACGGAAACAAAGTCCGGAAACCCAATGGCAACTGCCAGGGAAGAGTTTTTGGTCAGGTTGAGCATCTGGCTTGTCAACGGCGGAATAATGACCCGCAATGCCTGGGGAAGGATGACCAGGTTCAGGATATGGCTGCTTTTAAGTCCGATGGACATGGCCGCCTCTGTCTGCCCCTTACTCACGGCCTGGATGCCTGCCCGGACAGCTTCGGCCACAAAGGCCGAGGTGTAGATCACAAGACCCAGCAAAAGTGCGATAAATTCAGGAGACAGCATGATACCGCCCTTGAAATTGAAGCCCTGAAGGCTTGGCAAATCCATCTGGGTGGGGGCACCTGACACAATCCAGGTGATCACAGGAAGGCCCAGGGAGAGTGTCATAAAAGACCAGAATACCGGGAAATCCCTGCCGGTTTCAAATTTTCGTTTTTTTGCCCAAGCCTTGATGCCAAAGGCCAGAATTAACCCCAGCACCAGGGCCAGCCCCATATAGGTGTGGGCCGGGTGGGCTGCCGGAACGCCCAGGGCCACCCCTCTGTTGCAGATGAAAAGGCCGGCAAAGGGGTTGAGAGCCGATCTGGGAGAAGGAAAGGTTTCATAAAAAAGGGCGTACCAGAAGAAAAGCTGGAGAAGAATGGGGATGTTTTGCATGATTTCAATATAGGCGGTGGCAAGCTTTCGGACCAGCCAGTTGGAAGACAGCTTGGCAACACCGATAAAGACACCGATGATAAGGCTGAGCACAATGCCGACAAACGAAACCTTCAGGGTGTTGAGTGCGCCCACAAGCAGTGCCCGTCCGTATGAATCGGCTGCCGAGTATTTTATGGGACTTTCACCGATCTCAAAGGCGGCTTCTTTTTTCAAAAAACCAAAACCCGATGAGATGGATTGTTTCTCCAGATTGACCAGGGTGTTGCTGACCAGATACCAGGCCAAAAGCCCCACCATGAAAAGGGTGAGGGCTTGGTAGAAAATGCCACGTTTGTCCGGATCAAGCCAAAAGGGGATTTTTTCTTCTGTATTCTTCATGGGTTGCAGGTACCAGTTTAAAAAGGTGGCCCTGGGGATACCCTCCCCAGGGTCACCTTTTTTAGATTAAAAGAACTATCTGATGGGGGATGCGTACATCAGGCCGCCTTCTGTCCAAAGGGCGTTGAGGCCACGCTGAAGTTCAAGGGGCGTTTTCGGACCCACATTGCGGTCGAAAATTTCACCATAATTTCCCACCTGTTTGACGATATTGTATGCCCATTTGCTATCAAGCCCCAGGTCTTCGCCCAGGCCGGGAGTCACGCCGAGAAAGCGCTGGATATCGGGGTTGCTGGATTTGAGCATCTCATCCACATTTTTTGAGGTAATGCCGAACTCTTCTGCCTGGATCAATGCCATAACGGTCCAGTTGACAATATCAAACCATTGGTCATCTCCATGACGGACAACCGGGGCCAAAGGTTCTTTGGAAATAATTTCGGGCAGCAGTTCAAAGTCGGCAGGGTTGGGTGCAACGGATCTCTGGGCCGCCAGCTGGGAAGCATCAGAGGTCAGGACGTCACAACGGCCTGCAAAAAAAGCCTTGTTCAGTTCTGCTGTGTTTTCAATGACAACCGGAGACCATTTCATGTTGTTGGTTCTGAAATAATCTGCTGCATTCATTTCTGTAGTGGTGCCGGGAAGAACACAAACGGTTGCTCCGCCTAAATCCTTGGCACTTTTCACACCCAGTTTTTTGGCAATGAGAAAGCCCTGGCCGTCATAATAGTTGGCATGGGCAAAGTTGAGCCCTGATTTGGTTTCCCGGGACAGGGTCTGGGTGGTATTTCTGCAGAGCACGTCAATCTCTTTGGACTGAAGGGCCGGCAGGCGCTGAACAGCGGTCAGGGCAGAAAATTTAACTCTGGAGGCATCGCCGAATACGGCTGCGGCAATGGCTTTGGCCGTATCCACATCCAGGCCTTTCCATTCTCCTTTGTCATCGGGCATGCTGAAACCGAAAACACCGCCGTTAACCCCGGCTTTGACATACCCCTGGGCTTTCACATCTTCCAGAGTACTGGCCATCGCCCAGGTTGACACGGTGATAAAGGTTGCACAAACGACTAAAATTTTTAACAATTTCATAGAGACTCCCCCTTTGTTTATGATGAGTTGATGCACGAACTACTGAAATCCTCTGCCAGTATTAACACACTCGCATATTTTTTCAAGATTTTTCTATCGGAATACATTTTCCATCCCGGATGTGCTACCCCGGTTCCGGGTGCCCCGGGCAACAGGATACCCTGATTGTTGGTAAAAAGAATGTAAAAGGCATTGTCGTGTATTGAATCCATTGGGGGAGGCGATCTATGATGAATGCCGTGTGTGTATATGCGAAAATTTTCAGGGAACCGGTAAATGCCATTTCCCATATGATAGGCGCCATCGGGTCGGTTGTCGGCCTGATCCTCATGGTGGCCTTTGCAGCCACCAGGGCAGATGTCTGGCATGTGGTTTCCTTTTCCATTTTTGGTGCCACCTTGATTCTCATGTACACCTCAAGTTTCCTCTACCATGGCCTGCGCATATCTGAAAAAGCCCTTTTGATATTTCGCAAGATTGACCATATCATGATTTTCATGGTCATTGCAGGGTCGTATACACCCCTTTGCCTTTTGCCCCTTCGGGGGCCCTGGGGCTGGAGTCTTTTTGCCACGGTCTGGTCCATTGCAGCCATTGGGATCTTTTTAAAAATTTTTTTTATTCATACCCCCCGGTGGGTTTCCACACTGATTTATCTGATCATGGGCTGGTTGTGCATGGTGGTCATTTATCCGCTGGTGAAAACCGTTGAACCCATCTGCCTTTTCTGGCTGGTTCTGGGCGGGATGTTTTACAGCACCGGGGCTCTGATCTATGCGTTCAAAAAACCCGATTTATTTCCCGGGGTGCTGGGGTTCCATGAAATATGGCATGTTTTTGTCATCCTGGGCAGTGCCTGCCATTTCTGGCTTTCCTTCCGATATTTGATGTATATCAATTAAACTTGCTTGACGTAATTTAGTTTTTTCTTTGCAAAAGTCACGGCCTTTGGGTGGTATTTTGGTTTTTCCATGCTTATGGTATGTTTGATTTGGGGCGTTTGGGAGGCGTTAAGGAAACCAGTAAACCTGAAAAGGATGCAAGACAATTGATAACAAACCCCAATCTCAAATTTGATGTTAAGTCCTGGATGGTG
>JAHIVS010000509.1 GCA_018816605.1 Pseudomonadota bacterium | reverse complement strand
TCCTTCTGGGAATAGAGAATCCCCAGATCCGGGTCCAGGCTGACCAGGGCTTCAAAGTTGATGCCCATGGATTTGCTGCCGATGCCCGTCACCTCATTCATTCCCGGAAAAACCGCTCGGGACAATTTATCCTGTTTGGAAGAGCTATCCACCCCGATCAGCCTGGGTGCAAGTCCCAGGGCAAGCACACAGAGGGTGGCGGGTTTAAAGGTGGTGACAATTTTATTAACATCACCCGGGATCACCACCCGGCGGTTGGCCTGGTCCATTACCATTCGGGGGGTCTGGTGTTCCCGGGCCGTTGCACCGCTACTGGCCCAAAGGATCACAAAAAGTACAAGAAAAATGCCCACTCCCCCCCCTGCTTTTTGCAACATGATCCTTTCCTTTATTATTGACTGATACACAACTCTGAATGGCCACTCCCATCCATTGCATTGGCCATTCAGTTATGATTTATGGTGCCTTATGTCAAGGAAAGAGTGGAAATATAATTAAACAGACAAAAAATAACCAAATATTACAATAACGATCAGGGGGTGCCCCTGAAAGAAATCGCGTGAAAAATTTAAATAAATGTGTTATCCGGTAAATTCGCCGATATTCTCTTGTGGTTTGGTTAAGGAAAAGATTTGATGAATTTGACTTGGTTTAACTTACTTGCAGTTAAGAAATTGTGCACAGCGATTGCGACCTTTATATCCACAACGCGCCTGCCCGTTTGGCTGGTGCTTTTTTTTGTTTTTTCACCCCTGACGACCCTGGCGGATTCATCGGTTGACTATCTTTCAAAGCGCTCCCTGGAAGATCTCATGGCGCTTCCGGTCAACTCCATTGGGTTTTATGAGGTTCCCATGAACCAGGCCCCGGGATCCATCTGGATATTAAACGAGGAGTTGTTGGAAACGATTCCCGGGGTGACCCTCAAGGATATGCTGCAGCTCACGATTCCCGGCGTACAGGTGAGCGGCCATAGTATGCTGGGATCTCTTTACACCAACCGGGGCAGTCCCATGCGGGATAATTCAACCACCCTGTTTATGTGGGACGGTATGAACATCAATTCGGCCGGCAGCTTGGGGATCAATGCCAGCCTGAAATCATCGCTTCTGGGGGATATCGCCAAACTTGAGGTGAGCAATGGCCCCTCCTCCCTTCTCCATGGAAACGGGGCGATAAACGGGTTTGTCAACCAGGTGCCGAAATCCGGGGAAAGCCATCCCGGTGCCTGGGTGAATAGCCTGGTGGGGGTTACCGAATCCCTGGTGAAAACCGAGGCTGGTTACGGCCATGTGTATGGAGTCGGCAGAGATTTTTACCTCTATGCAGGGGGGGAAAGGGCCTCGGGGTTTCAGCCGGGCAATGACCTGGGGTATCGTGGTTTTAACCCGGGCGATATATCCGATGATTTCGATGTTCGAACCAAGGACAAGCTTAATTACAGGATGTCCATGAACTGGAACCATGACAACATCCGCATGGTCGGGTTTATCCAGAAGGAGTGGCTTTCTTCTGACGATTATTTGAGCAGCAGCGCATCGTCTCCCAACATCTACTATCAGACCCTGGCGCTCCGTCCCTCCGTCACCCTGCCCTTGACCCCCACAGAAAATTTGTCCGTGAATCTGCCCGTGGTCTTATTTGACAATGGATATATATTCGATCTCAACAGCCAGGGAAAGACACGTCGGGTGGACCACGGCAATTCCGACGTGAGGGTCGAAACCAACTGGGTGCTCAGGTCCCTGCGGTGGGAAAATCAGCAGTGGGCCACGGGCTTCAGACTCTCCCAGGATAAGCACAGGAACAACCGCTACTATTTCAGGACAGACCCGCCGCCAACCCCCATTGGAGAGGATATTGACTGGAGAGAGTTCAGCTTTTTCACCGAAGATATCATTGATATCACTCCTTGCTGGACTGTTACGGCGGGTCTTCGGTTTAACGCCATCCGTTACCGGCTGGATGGAACGGATTCGTATTTGAAGGAGGTGGTGGAGGATTCAGAAAAATGGTTTCCCAGGCTCGCCACTGCCATCCGTTTGGGGGAGGACACCACGGTGAAACTCAGTTTCCAGGAGGGGTTTCATTACCCTTCGGCCACAGCCCTTTATTCTGCCAACCTGGACCCGGAATATGTGGACAGTTATGAAATCAACCTGCTGCATGCCCTGCCGGAACTGGGTCTCAATTTTACTGCCAACGGTTTTTTCAATGTTTATAAGAACGCCCTTGTGTCCGGAACCAAAGATGGCTCCATAGACCACAGGGATTTTGGCTCCCTGGGCGGTGAATTTTTGATAGACTGGAAGGGCCCTGACTCGATCCGGGTCATGGTATCCTATGCCTACTCACGGCCCCATGATTTAGGAGATGGCAATGTGATGGTGGAAACAGCCAATGGGGATCTCACAAAATGGCTCTCCTACCCCTCCCATTCAATTAAGGCCATGATCTCCCGACGCTGGCTCAATGATACCTTGATGACCTCTCTTGCAGGGGAGTATGGCAGCCGGGTTGAGCGAAGTGAGCTGGACTGGTATGAAAGCCGTGATCTTTTTCACACGGATCGTTTCTCTGTCAGTTTTAAAACAAACTATGCCCTTTCCGACCACCTGAGCCTGGATTTTGTTGTTAACAATGTTTTGGACAACAATATTCCGGTTCCCAACACCGATTATCTCAACCCCTGGGAAGGAACGCCTGGCGACACGGAAACCCGCTTTTACATCGGGCTCACATGGCAATTATGAAAATCAGTCGATGGGTATTTTTCCGTCCAGAACCGATCGCAGGGTAGATGCCACCGTGGATGCCACCACAGGTTTCATCAGAAAGGCTTTGATTCCCAATCTTTGGGCGCTTTCCCGGGTAATGATTTCACTGAACCCCGTAAACATGATAACCGGCAGGTCAGGACTTTTTTCCAAAACCTTTGCCGTCAGTTTAGCCCCGCTCATCCGGGGCATGGTCATGTCGGTTATCAGACAATGGAAATCTGTCCGCCTTTTTTGGATCATCTCCAATGCCGCTTGGCTGTCCTGGGTGGCAGTCACCTGGTAGCCCAGATTTGTCAGAAGCGCTGTCATCATTTCCAGGTAGGGCAGATCGTCATCCACAATCAATATGGATTCACTGCCCCTGGAAAGGGGGAGTTCCGCTTGGATATCAAGGGGGATGTTTTTTTTATCCAGGCAGGGCAGATACACCTTGAAACAGGAGCCGCTGTTCTCTTCGCTGTAGACAAAAATATTTCCCCCATGGCTTTTAACGATTCCATGGACCACGGAAAGGCCCAGGCCGGTCCCCTTGCCCTTGGGTTTTGTCGTAAAATAGGGTTCAAAAATACGTTCAAGCTGATGGGGCGGAATGCCAGATCCTGTATCACTCACTTCCAAAAGATTGTACTCTCCTGGAATCAGGGAAAGATTATGGATCTTAAGCCCCTGGTAAAGGGAAAGGGTTTTCAGGGAAATCCCAAGGGTCCCGCCGTGGGTTTCCATGGCATGGAAGGCATTGGTGCAAAGGTTCATGACCACCTGATGGATCTGGGTGGGATCTGCCAAAACGGACTTGCATTTTTGAATATCGGTTTTAATCTCAATAAAAGCCGGCAGGGAGGAATGGAGCAGGTTCAGGATTTCTTTGACAATGTGCTCCATCTGGATCGGCTTTTTTTCCTGTTCGGCCTGGCGGCAGGAGGTCAGTATCTGCCCGACCAGGTCCTTTGCCCGGTTGCTGGCGGTTTGAATGGCTTCCAGATATCTTTTTTCCGATAAATCGGTGTTAATACTTTGTCTGAGAAGGTCTGTATATCCCATGATCACCCCGAGGATATTATTGAAATCATGGGCAATCCCCCCGGCCAGGGTACCGATGGCCTCCATGCGCTGGGCCTGTCTGAGCTGAAGCTCCATTTTTTTCCGGTTTTCCTCGGCCTCCATCCGGTCGGTGATATCCTCCATCACGATGATGCCGTATTCCAGATCTTTTTTGCTGTCCCGGGCCATGGATACAGTTACCCTCCCCCATATGGCCTTGCCCTCCTTGTTTATGAATCGCAGTTCCCGGCGGATCGTATGAATTTCATTGCTGAACAGCGCCCTTACATCGGATCGGTTTTTTTCCCATTCCTCAGGATGGCTTACCTCTTTAACGCTCATATGATACAACTGCTTTTCATCATACCCCATGATCTGGCAAAAACTTTTGTTGACACGGAAAAAAGAACCGTCGGACCGGATATGGGCAATGCCCACCGCTGCATTTTCAAAGGTGAGCCTGAACCGCTGTTCGCTGGATTCTGCTTTTTCCAGAAGCTGTTTTTGAAAACGAACCAGTTTAAGATGGGTTTTCACCCGGGCCTCCACCTCTTCCAAATGGAAGGGTTTTTCAATATAGTCCACGGCCCCTTTTTGAAATCCCATGACTTTATTAAAGGGTTCACTCAGGGCGCTGATAAAAATAACCGGGATCGTTTTTAAGGCGGGCTCCTTTTTCATCGCATCACACACCTGGTATCCGTCCATTTCCGGCATGTGGATATCCAGCATGACCAGGTCCGGAGGGAGCTGTCGAATGCTGGAAAGGGCCTGGGCCCCGTCCAGGGCCACCCGGACATCATACCCGCCGGCTTCCAGCATGGTGCTCAACACCTTGAGATTGTTGGGATTGTCGTCTGCAATTAAAATACAGGCAGGTTCACTGGTTGATGTATCACTGGTTGACCTATCAATGGGTTTCATGGCATCACCTGTTTGATTTAGCGGGTTGAAATAGTTTTTGCATGGCGGCAAAATCAAAGGCCTCTGCCATGTCTTTCAGCTGGACAGCGATATTGTCCGGGTCATCACGGCCGATCTGGTCGATGATCCCATGGATGTTTTTTACATGGCCCAGTTCCAACGCCGTTACCATGGCGTCAAAATAGGGTTGCGGTATCCGGGCGATCTTTTCGCCCAGGGGAAGGGATGACACCAGGGGTAAGGCCGGGGGCTTTTCATGGATGAAGTTTATGGACCCATGGGTATGCATCAATTCAAACAATTCATTTTCCCGAAAGGGTTTTCTCAGGAATCCGTCGGCCCCGGCGGCCAGTACATTGCTTTTTTCTTCCATCATGACACTGGCCGTGACGGCAATGATGGTGACGCGATCTCCCCTGGGAAGTGTCCGGATTCGTTTAATGGCATCCACGCCGTTTAAAACCGGCATGACAATATCCATGAGAATGACCTGGGGCTGCCAGGTGATAAACGCTTCAATTGCCTGTTCCCCATTGACCGCCTCCCGGGTTTTAAATCCCACCCGCTCTAACATCTGCTGGAGCAGGTGTCGGTTGGTCTCCCTGTCATCGGCGATCAATACCTTTATGGGGGTATGGGTCTCAATCCCAATGACCTGTCGTTGGGCAGGGGGGTGTTTGTACGCTATCATATCACCGGGTTGAACCCGGCAGGAAAAGGTAAAAACAGAGCCCTTGTTTTCATGGCTTTTGACCGTGATATCACCTGCCATGAGCCGGGCATACTTCCTGCTGATGGCAAGGCCAAGACCGGTTCCGCCTTCCACACAGGTGTCTCCTGCCTGCTCAAAACTGCCGAATATTCTTTCAAGGTTGCCCTTTGAAATGCCAGGCCCGGTGTCTTCCAGTTCAAACACAAGGGACAAATCTTGATTTTGGGGGCGACTGCGGACGGAAAGCCGGATACTGCCTTTTTGGGTGAATTTCACGGCATTTCCCATGAGATTGATGAGGATCTGCCGCATTTTTCCCTGGTCGGCCGTAATGAATTGGGCCAGATCCCCGGACCTGCGGATATCAAAGGCCAGACCCTTTTCTTTGGTTCTGATGGTGAACATGACTTCAATATCATTTAACAGGTCGAACAAATCAAAGACAACCGGCTCCAGTTTATATTTGCCTGCCTCTATTTTAGAGAGTTCTAGGATGTCATTGATAAGATTCAGCAGGTGTTCGCCGCTTTTATTGATGGTTTGAAGATTTTTTTTCTGGTCGCCTGTCAGTTTGGGGTCCCGGTTCAGCAATTGGGAATAGCCCAGGATGGCGTTCATGGGGGTTCTGATTTCATGACTCATATTGGCCAGGAAAATGCTTTTGGTCTGGTTGGCTTTTTCCGCCTCTTGCCTGGCAAGGGTCAGTTCTTTTTCCGTCTGCTGTCGTTTGTGTATTTCCAGTTTCAGGCGGTTGACCCAGTATACGAACAGCAGCAGAACAAAGAGTATGGGAATCAGGATTTTCAGCAAAAGGGAAACATCTGTCCCGTGCTCATACTGGATGGAGATCCATTTTTTGTACACCTCGTTTTTTTCCGATTCCGGCAGCAGGTCAAAAAATTTATCCATGATATTTTTCAAGGGTGCCATCTCCTTTGAAACAGCCATGGACAGCTTTGCAGAATAGGGGGTTTTGCCGGCCACTTTTATGGTGGTGGTTTTCAATTTTCCAATATAATAACCGGTTGTGAGGATGTCGCCCACAAAGGCGACGGCTTTTTTCCTTTCAAGCATGCCCAGGGCCTCTTCTGTGTTTTTTGCCAGCACCAGGTCCAGATAGGGGTGTTTCTCCTTGAAGATTTCCTCTGCGGCAGATCCATTGACCACACAGACTTTTTCCCCGAGTAATTCCGCCAGGCTGCCGATATAGTTCATGTTCTGGCCCGTGAAGATGACAATGGGGATTTCAAGATAGGACGTTGTAAACAAGAGGGAGTCTTTCCGGCTCTCTGTTTCCATGATGGCGGAAAACATATCCACAGACCCCTGCTCCAACAGATCAAACCCCTGGTGCCAGTCTTTGATATCCGTCATCATAAAATCAATTCCCAGGTATTTTTCCATCAATTCCAGGTATTCCATGGAGATGCCGGAATAGTGGCCGCGTTTATCTGCAAATTCCACCGGTGCCCAGTCCGGGTCCGCACACACCCGAATCACGGGATGGTCCAGAATCCATTGTTTCTCCGTGTCGGACAAAAAGGTTTTCAGCTGGATCTGCCGGATATCCGTGGGAATGGGCACCCATTTCTGGAAAATGGCACTGGTTTTTTCCGAAGGGATGGCCTGCAACGCCTCGGATATGATTTGTTCAAGTATGGGCCAGTCTTTACGAATGCCCAGGCGCTGTCCGGTTTTTTCTCCATCATAATGCCCGGCCACCTTGAGATTGGCCAGGCCGTTCTGGCTTATCAGATAGGTATTGACTCCCAGAACGCCGACATAGGCATCTGCCTTGTTCATGGAAACAGCTGTCAGGCCTTCCAGGGGAGAGTCCACCGTGACCGGGATTGCCAGGGGAATATCCAGGCGTATTTTTTTGGAAAAGGGGTACCCGTTGACCAGTGCCACCCGTCTGTACGCGAGGTCTTTGGCAAGAACAATT
>JAHIVS010000508.1 GCA_018816605.1 Pseudomonadota bacterium | reverse complement strand
GCATTTCCCTGATGCCAGCTCCCCTGCGTCTGTTGCTGGAACCTTTTGGCGCCCCCATCCCCGAGCGTATGGCCGCAGTAAGGCTTTGCCAGGAGAAAGGGATTCTATCGGACTCCGCCCTGGTCCAGCCCATTTTCCCCTCCTATTTGAACCAGGAGGTGATGACGGATTTTTTTGAACTGCTCCATGAAAACGGGATTATCAATTTCAAACCGGAATTTTTAACGGTTTCTCCGTCAACCCTGGCATGGATCGGCCAATTGCTTGAGCACTTTGATCCGGAACAGACCCGGGCGCTTTATGATCTTTATCTGGCTCCGGAAAATAAGGACCATTGTAAACAGCGCCAGCGAACCGCACCGGATAGGGACTGGTGCATGGAACATTTCACCCGATTTCAGAAAATGGGACGAACCTTTGGTATCTCCATGTCCATCTGCTATTGGGTCAGAAAAGAGTTGAACATCGATACCCAGATGATTCCCATTATCAATGAAAACGGATATCAATGTCTGGGGTACCAGCGGCGTCTTTTCGAACCCGCTGTTGCCTGAGGACAGCCCTTATAAAAAGATAAACCCGAGAGGACAACCCGTCTTGAATACAAAAGAATTTACAGAATTTGTTCTAAAGCATGCCGGCAAAAAACGCTGGTTTATCCTGTGGGCCGCCATGGGAAACGGCCTGTCCATGGCGGTATTGATGTACACATTGATAATGGGCGTGGAAGGATATGCTGAAACAGGCCAGGTGCCCTTGAGAGCCCTGGGGTTGTTCGGTGCCAGTCTTGCCCTCTTCTATTTATTGCAGGCAAAGGGCGGAGACGCGGCTGTGGCATCCACCATCAATGCCCTGAACCTCATGGAAAAAAGGGTCTGTGACAAGCTGCGCCGCATCGATTATGCCGGATTTAAGGATTTTGAGCCCGGTCTGATCTATACGGCCCTTGGGTCGGATAAGGTGGGTATGATCATGGCATCCCGTTTCCTGGTCCCCACGCTGTCCGGCATTGTGGTGGTGATCTTTACAGGGGTTTACCTGGCCTTCATCTCCCTGCCGGCCCTGGGCATGGTGGCAGCATCCCTTGCCTTTGTGATTTACGTACGGTACGGCATCCACCGGCGCATTCATAACCGGTCTGTGGAAGACCGGAAAGCCACGGAAAAATTTACCGCTTCTTTGTCCGACATACTGGATGGTTTCTCAGAGCTGAAGATGAACCGGTCCCGGTCCGAGCATATGTTCACGGAAAAGGTAGCACCGGGGATCGAATACAAACATGACCGCATTAAAGGGACCGAAGCCCTGCAGATGAGATCCCTGGCCATTGAACAGGCCACTTTGTTTTTGCCTTTGGGTCTCATTGTTTTTCTCCTCCCCAATTTCTTCGGTGTCAACGCCCAGGATCTTGTCCGGATTATCTCGGTGACCATGGTGGCCATCTGGCCTGCTTTCTCCCTGGTACAATTCGGCCCCATGGCCTATGGGGCAGGCAGGGCCATTGACGGGATGCGGGAAATCGAAAAAAAACTGGAAGAGAACCGGCTTGAACCAGAGCTGGGTCAGGGGCCCACACCGGTTCCCCCGGAATTTAAAACCATCGGCACCCACTCCATGACCTATGCCTATCCTGCCCAGCCCGGCCAGGAACCCTTTGGCATCACCATTAAAGATTTCTGGCTGAAACAGGGGGAACTCACCATTGTCAGCGGGGGAAACGGCAGCGGTAAAACAACCCTGATGCGGGTATTGGCCGGACTGACCTTTCCCACCACCGGCAGTTTCTATGTGGATGAAACATCATCCGCCCAGGTGGGAGAGCACAATTACCGGGCCTTGTTTTCTATTATTTTTCCGGATTTCCACCTCTTTGACCGGTTTTACGGTCTTACCGTGGATCCCGAGCAATTTAATACCTGGACAAAGCGCCTCCATCTCGGGGATAAGATCAAAGAGGGCCGGATTCTGGTGAATGATCTCTCTTCCGGCCAGCGCAAACGCATGGCGCTGCTCACCGCCATACTGGAAAATCGGCCTGTGCTGCTTCTGGATGAGGTGGCCGCTGATTTCGATCCCGGGTTCAGGGAAATGTTTTACCGAAAGATCCTTCCCCTTTTAAAAGAGGAGGGGCGGACCATCTTTGCCATATCCCATGATGACCGCTACTATGATGTGGCAGACCAATTATTGACCATGGTATACGGCTCCTTTATCCACGAAAAGGAATAAACTTACAGAATCACTCCCGGGGCATGAAAAAGCTATTTTTCCTGCCAAACCGGGTTTCGTTTTTCAAAAAAAGCGGCAACCCCTTCCTTGGCATCGTCCGTGGTGCAAAGCCTTGCAAAGGCTTCGTTCATATAATCAAACTGGGCAGCATAATTCATGTCTTCGGAAGCATAAAAGGCGGTTTTGGCAATCTGGACGGCAATGGGGCTTTTCTGGGCCAGTTCCTCAGCCCAGGCAAGGGCCTG
>JAHIVS010000507.1 GCA_018816605.1 Pseudomonadota bacterium | reverse complement strand
TGTGACCATTGATTTCCATGCACAGGGCAGCACAATATAAAAAAATTTCTGGACTGTGTTGGCCCCAAGGGCGTCGGCTGCATCCAGATGGTTTTGGGGGACTAGAGTAAAACTTTGGGCAAAAAAAAGAATCATGGTGGGGGAGATTAAAAGGCCCAGCATCATGCCGGCAGAAAGGATACACATCCCGGATCCCCCTGAAAAAAGCTCCCTCACCAGGGGAACCATGAGAAAAATCCCCACAAACCCGTAAATCACCGTGGGCACAGAGGTCATGGCCTCCACCACGAATTTGAGAATTCTCCCCTTGCCCCCGGGGTGCAAGATTCCCACAAAACACGCAACCCCGAAACTTATGGGAACACTGACCCCGACTGCCAGGGATGCAATGCAAAGGGTACCTGTAATCATGGGTCCGACACCGAAAAGGCCCTGGCCGGGAGACCAGGGCGTAATCAGCATATCCCAGAACAACCCCTGGGCAAACAGGGGATAGGCCAGGACCACCATGAATCCCAATATACCCAGGGCAATGCCGGCGCTTAACAGGCAGGCGCCCAGAAACAGGGATTTTAAAAAAAAGTCCTTCATACCCATCAGTTCACAGGGATAAATCCCTTGTCCAGGACCAGGGCCCGACCGTCCGGACCCAGAAGATACTCCATAAATTTTTTGGCAAGCCCTTGAGCCTCACCCTTTGTGTTGGAAAAAAGCCCCCTTGCCACTGTATATTCACCGGATTTAACCGATGCCATACTGGGGGTCACCCCATCCAGAACCAGGGCGGCCACACCTTGATCAATAAAGCCCACAGACACGTACCCAATGCTGTAGGGATCATTGCTCAACGCGGTTTTCATGGCGCCGTTGGAAACAACCACATTGGCCTTTTCCGTGATATCCGCCTTTTTCAAGGCTTTTTCCCAGAACACGGAACGGGTGCCGCTGGCTGCATCCCGGGTATAGACATTGATGGGGGCCTCCTTGCCGCCGACATCCTTCCAGGAGGTAATTTTCCCGGAGAATATATCCTGGAGCTGCATGCTGGAAAGGGATTTCACCGGGTTTTGGGGATGGGTGACCGCGGCCACTCCGTCAATGGCCCATTTGACCATTTTCAGCCCGTATTTGGCAACTTCGGCATCTGTTGCCTGTCTGCCGGAATTGCCGATGTCCACCAGGCCTTCCCCCACCTGTTTGATGCCGGCCCCGGATCCGCCGCCGGCAATAATGATCTGGATGTCGGGATTAAAGCCTATGATTTTCTGGGCAGCCGCCTTCATCACCGGGATGTGGGCGGTGCCACCGGAAATCCTTAAAACCTGTTTTTCTCCCGTAAACACATCCAGTTCCCCGGCCAGACAAAGGCCGGTCATACAAAAGACCAGTGCCAGCCCAAGGATGCCGGCCCAAACAACGCCACGCTTGTTTTTTTCGAATTTCATTTTTTTCTCCTTTTTATAAGTTTTATGCCTGGTCTGCTAGAATCAGGGCAGCACCCAATGCCCCCATCATCTGGGGTATCTCCGGAACCAGCACCTGTCTTGAAAGTTTCCGGGAGACCAGTTCCCTGATACAGAGATTGTTGGCCACCCCCCCTGAAAATACAATGGGCCCCTGGCTCGAGACCCGGTTGATCATGCCGACAGCCCTTTTTACCACGCTCAGGTGCACTCCCCTGGCAATTTCCCTGCGGTCGGCTCCCCTGGCGATCAGGGAGGTAACCTCGGATTCGGCAAAAACCGTACACATGCTGTTGATGCTCAGATCATTTTGGGCCCCAAGGGCTGCGGCCCCGAAATCATCAATGGAAAACCCCAGATTTCTGGCCATGATTTCCAGAAATTTGCCGGTCCCGGCCGCACAGCGGTCATTCATTTCAAACTTTTTAACCCGGCCCTTGTCATTGAGGGCAATGGCCTTGCTGTCCTGGCCGCCGATATCCAGGATGGCCATGGCCCCGGGGAAGAAAGCGGTCACCCCCTTTGCATGGGCCTTGATTTCCGTGACCGTTCCGGCTTCGTCAAAGGCGGTTTCAAAAAGCCCTCTGCCATATCCCGTTGCCATGATCTGATCATAGTCAACTCCCTCAAGTATCTGATGGGCCTGGGTGATGGGATCAAACCCGGTATCCGCCTGCCGGAAATCCATTATTTTTTTATGTTTATCCACCACCACAAGTTCAATGGTTCTGGACCCGATGTCAATGCCGGCATATAATTTCATTTTAACTCCTTATGGTTTGGGGATAACTGCTGATTCTTGGGTTCTGGCGTTCAGGACAAGGGCCAGAGCAATGGTGCCGTAGGCCACAAAACTCCTGAAATATTCCCCCAGGGCCGGGTTTCCAAAAACGGTCTGTCCTGCCTGGGGGGAAACAATAAACAGGGAATGGAAAAGAAAAATGCCTAAAAACGCATGGCCCACCCGGGCATTCACGATACTGGCGCCCCCAGCCAGAAGTGCGGCGCAGGAAAAAATATCCGTATTCATGTGGGCGGTATAGACATTGAGCATGCCGATATTCAGAATATAAATCAGATGGCCCAGACAGGCAATGAGGGTGGAGATCACAATGGCCTTGATTCTCACATGCTCAACATGGATACCCAGTGCCAGGGCCTTTTCATGGCTTTGCCCCACCACAACAAACTGCTTGCCCAGCCGGGTCAGGGAAATATAGCGGACCACCAGCCCAAATGCGCAGACCAGCAATATCATGAACACAGGAATATCAATCTTTCCCAGTTGAATCAGCCAGACCGCGTCCAGCTGGTTTCTGAACATCTCAAGATCCACCATATTGCGGATACCGATCCCCCGGGACAGCATCATCGCGGGATTGGAAGGCGTGATCACAGTGCCGTAGCCCACCATGAAAACCAGCTGGTAGATACTGGTGGCCAGAAATCCAATGATGATGGTGGTGATCATCTCCCTGTTTTTGACCCGGTTCAGGCACAGGCCGATGACAAGGCCCATGACAACGGACAGCCCCATTCCGCACAGGGCCATGAACAAGAGGCCGGGCATACTGCCCAGGCCCAGGTCAAGGGCCAGGATCAGGCCGACCTGGGCGCACAAAGCCCCCACCACAACGGAAAAATTAATGCCCATCCCGGCCCTGATGGGGATGATCAGCGCCAGGACCATGACCCCGTCCCGGACAAACCGTGTGATCACTTCATTGAGCACAAAGGGAAAACTCATCTGGGAATAGTAAAACCCCACACAGGACAAAACCGCAAACACCAGGGGAACCCGTTTAAAATCTGGCATTGTTTTTCCCCCCTTCGTAGAGCAGGGCATAGAGAATAATGCCATTGGTAATCATCAGCCTGAAAATTTCCGCCACCTCGGGCAGCATCAGTTCATTGGCAATGGGCCCTGAAATCAAATAGGTGGTCTGGAACAAAAACGTGCCCACGACCACATGGGCCATACGGGTATGGCGGCCCATACTGCCCCCCACCAGAATGGCGGAGGCTGCCGGGAAAGCCATCATCAACGGTGCATCGTAAAGTTCCATAAACCCGTAGCTCTGGGCATAGACGCATATCCCCAGGGCGGCAATGAGGGTGGACAGGATAATGGCCCAGGTCCTTAGGGACAAGATATTGATGCCAGAAAGCCTGGAAAAATTCTGATTTTCCCCCACGGCCGTCATGGCCCGGCCGAAATTTGTACGGAAAAACAGGACCAGAACCAGACACAGGACAGCAAAAAACAGCAACAGGCCAAAGGGAATTTTCATCTCCCCTGCCTCAACCATCCACAGATGATTCAAGGACTTGGCAAAATAGCTTTTTAGTCCAATCACCGGCCGCAGCCCCTCGCCGCCGATGGGCCAGAGCATGCCGGGATTGGAAAAAGGGGCCGTGGCCCAGAAGAAATTCATAAGCGGGATAAAGGAAAATCCCACAAAAGTGGCGGTGATCTCTTCACGGCCCTTTACCCGGTTCAAAATTGCGGCATACCCGCCCCCCAGCACAAGGGCAAAAACACTGGCCGCCCCCATTGCTGCTGACAATCCCCAAAGCCCTTTGAAACCCTGGTCGACACTGATGCACAAGCCCAGAAGCCCGGCCACCACGCCCACGGGAAGACCGAAGTTAATGCCGATCCCGGCCCGAAGCATGGGAACCAGGGATAGCACCAACACACCGTTCATGACCAGGCGGACCAGGGCATCCCTGATGATCCAGGCCATGGAGATCTCAAGATGGATGGCAAGGCCCGTCAGCAGGACAAGAAAGCAAATGATAATGATCTGGGGAATCTGTATCATGGCGCATGCATCCCGGAACAGGCCAGAAAAAAGGCCGCCTCGCTCTGGTCAGGGGTCAGGACATCAAAAAGGCGGCCCTGGTACAAAACGGCAATGCGGTCGCAGATCCGTCTGAGTTCATCGATTTCCCCGGAGCTGACAACAAGGGTCATGCCATGGGTTTTGTGGGCCTGGATCAAGAGACCCAGGATCGCTTCCTTGGCAGCCATATCAATTCCCCGGGTGGGATCGGTGGCAAATAATATACCGGGATTCATGGACAGGGCGCTGGCAATGCAGACCTTTTGCTGGTTGCCCCCGCTCAGTTCACAGGCTTTCTGAAAAACAGACCGGCAATCAATGTCCAGGGTCTCTTGACAGGTTCTGGCATAGGCCTGGCATTGTTTTTGATCCGGAAAACTGAAAAAAGGAAACTTGAGAAAGGGGAACACTCTTTTTTTTACAAATCGCGCCTTTGCCTGGATGGCGGCAAAGGTCATGTTTTCCACAAGCGAATGATCCAGGAGAAGTCCATGGTTTGAGCGGTCTTCGGGAAGCATCCAGATGTTTTTTTGTATCATGCCCAAGGGGTCAAAGGACAGGACAGGGGTTCCATTGATTTCCATCTTCCCTCTGGCAGGAAAAAGCCCCATGATCCCGGGACCGATGGCGGTTCTGCCATGGCCGGACAGGCTGGTGATGCCGAGAATTTCCCCCTGAAAAATATCCAGGGTGAGATTTTCCAGGCAATCCCCTGGTTTGTCCACTGAAAAAGAAGAAAGGGTAAGCGCCTTTTTCTTGGCCTGCCCCATGGGCGACCTGCGGATCTTTTTAATGGATTTGCCGGTCATGGAAAGGGACAGGGCCTTGAGTTTGTCCAAACCGCCTGGATGGGAACCCATCTTATCTGAATGGGCCGGATCATTTTGGACACACGCCTCAACCTGTCCGTTGCGAAGAATGGTGATGGTATCACAGCAGGCCAGCACCTCCCCAAGCCTGTGGGACACATAGACAACCCCGATCCCTTGGGCGGCGATCGCCTTGACGGCAGCCACCATTTTAAGGGCATCTTCTGCCCCTAGCACTGCCGTGGGTTCGTCCAGGAGCAAAAGTTTGAGCCCCTGGCGGTTGACCTCCCTGGCAAGCTCCACAAATTGTTTCAGGGCCACGCTCAGATCCCCTGCCCTAAGATCCGGGTCCAGGTCGATTCCTATCTCTTGTAGAATCTTTGATGCCTTTTGCCTGTTCGCCGATCGGTTGATGCAGCCGAGATCGTGGCCCAAAAAACGTTCAGACCAGGGATAAACACACTCCCTGGACAGGCAGATATTGTCTGCCACACTCAGGCCGGGCATCAATGCAAATTCCTGGTGCACCATGCCGATGCCGGCAGTGATGGCCTGGCCCGGGTTCATGAACTTTCTTAATTTATTTTCAAAAAGAAAGGTTCCCCCGTGGCCGCCGGTATCCTGGATCACCCGGTGTCCGGAAAGAATATTCAGCAGAGTGGTTTTCCCGGAACCATTCACCCCGACAAGACCTGCGATCTCACCGGGGCAAAGGCTGAGGTCAACCGATTTTAAGGCGGAAAAACTGCCGTATACCTTGCTGATGCTGCGAAGCTCAAGCATTGTTTTGACAGCGTTTCTTCATTTTGCGTCTCTTCATTTTTTTCCTCTGTTAATAAAACACAGAATCCATGACAATAAGGTAGTAATTATCCAGATTGGGCTTCATCTTCTCAAAGTAAACATCCACACCAGCCACTTGCCTGGCCAGGGGGGAAAGACTTTCAATGCTCACGTCCCCCAGTGTTCCTTCAATCATTCGCATGGCCACTTCAGTTGAAAATTCAGGGAAGAAATAGCCCACAGGCACGGGCCAGGTGGACAAACGGCCTGTGCAGCCGGCCGCTGCTGCCTTCTGGGTAATCATGGCATTTATTTTATCGAAATCACCTGCATCTTTTTCCGAAATTTCAAGTTCCATGGCTGCGGGAAACCCCTGGGTGGGCGTTGGGCAACATTGCTCTGCCATGATGAATTTGAGTTCCAGGGCCTTTGCAATGATGATATCCTGCATGGGACAATTGGTGCCGAAAATACAGGTATCTTTTCCGTATTTTGCAATCTGCCGGGGAATATCTTCTGCCAGGAACTGGAGCATGGGAGTTGAGCCGGCCCCGGTCTTGGGATCAGGTGTGTTCAGGCTGACAAATTTCATCCCCAGGCGTTCACAGGTGGCCTGCATGGTGTCCCGCCTTTTGGCCAGGACTTCCTTGGCCATGTGGGTGGGAAACGAATAGTGAATAAATGTTTTGGCCCCCATTTTCTGAGCCTTTTCAGGAATGGTGATGCCCCGTCTTACCCAATCGGTATCCAGGCACAGATCAATATATTTGGCCATCATGTCCGGGTCATCCCAGATGGGAGCCGTGATCACAACCATGTCCGGCCGTTTGGCCTTGAGTTTCTGGATGGCCGGCAGGATACCGGAATAGCCGGCTGCAATGACAACAGCCTTGATATCTGCCTGATCCCCCAGACTCAGGATCTGGGTAATGGCAGTTTCCTGCTCTTCCTGATAATTTTCCGGCAACACAATGTGCTGGATCAAGCCGGGATATTTCCGGGATACCCTGACCGCCCCCCTGAATTCATCTTCACTGGCAGAAAGCGTGGGGGTCACCATCCCAATGCGATAGGCCTTGGAAGGCCCTGCAAAACAGAATCCTGCCGCAAGACAGACCAGCATTACCAGCATTGTTACCAAATACCATTTCCTCATTTGTTTTTCCTTTTAAATTTATAGTGTTTTATCCAATTGATTCTTATCGTAAAAAAATATTCAGGCCAGCATTTCAAGAAAAGCCTCTATCCGTGTTTCAAGCTGGCCAATATCATTCTGGGAATAATCGGTGAGGATCTGGAGATAGGGGGTCTCACATTTTTCCTGGACAAACTCCCTGACCTGGAAGGCCTCCACATTATAGGTGTGACAGGCATTCCAGGTCAGGTCAATGACCCCGTCCACCCGATAGGCCGTGATGAGATCTGAAATCAAATCAAGCCGTTTCCGGTTGGGACTCATGCAGGCACAGGCAATGGAAAGGTATTTTTGGGCCAGGGAATGGATGGGGTCTTGTCCCTGGCTTACCTGCCTGCTGTTGGATTTCAGCCCCCCACAGGTTTCCATGGCCACCACCACCCCCCCTGTGGCTTCGATCAGATGCAGCACCTTCTTATTGGTGGTGGGGCAGCCGGTCAAAAGTATCCTGGGTCGATCCTTCATCTGGTCAGGAAAAGAGGGGGACAATGCCCGTTCAGCAATCATCTCCATGGCCGATTCCATTTCCTGAATGCGGACGGCAAGATCGGTTTCAAATCCGCCCATGGCCGTGATCACTGCAATCTCAGACCCGAACGCCAGTGGCACCCTGCCGGTATTGAGCGCATACACCGCTTCAATGGTGCGGCGCAGCCGATTGTACAGGTCTATCTGCTGTTCAAGCGCATCCTGGGTGATGGTGTTTTGGGTCATCTTTTCCAGAAACGCTGCCATGCGGAACAGCTCTTTTTTCCAGGACACAAGGCTTACTTCCGGGACCGCGCTCTGGGGCAGCAACAGCAGGTGAAGGGGCTTTATCCGGGGCAGCAGCTCAAACATTTTTTTCTTCCCGTCACAGGTGGCATCGGCCAGAAGAAAATCGGCCATATGAAAATAGGGGCAGGTATCGGCCACAGCATGGCCGTAACTGGATTTGATCAACGGACACAGGTTGGCCGGCAGATGTTTTTCCCCGGCTGGAAACGAATCTTCACTGCCGGAACAAAGAGATACCGGGATGGCGCCGGCTGCCGCCACGATCTCCTTGGGGGTAAAGGCACAATAAAGCCCCACAATTTTCCGGCCCCGGGCACTTTGTTCAATTGCCCGGGCATAAACCCGGTCCTCCATGGCTTTCTGGTACCCCTGGTCAAACAATCGTTCTGGAAGTCGTTTTCCCATACAGACCCGCCTTTATCCAAGCTGCTCGATAAAGGCTTGTATCCGTGTTTTCAATTGACCGGTATCTTCGGTCAGATTCGGGACACCCCGTTCTCCCACACAGGATTCCCCGCCCACGATCACGGCTCCCGAGGTTTCGATGATCCAGGGCAGCTTCCAATTGGATTCATATTCATTGGTCATTTTAATGTCTCCTCTATCTGAATTTACAAATCAGACCTTAAAAAAATCCGGATCATGGATCAGGTTTCCCTAAGCCATGGGCCTATCACTAATAGGAATGGCAAAGAGAATCAAATTCAAAATATCAGTAAAAACATAGGAGAAGGATAGAAAAAAACTATATGGAACTGCCGGATCTTCTTCCCCATGGGAAAAAAAAGCAAGGAACCGGACCGGGATTCCCGGTATGAAATTCGGACATCAGGGGTCTGGTTGTATTCCGCCCACTGGGGCAACCATTTTATAAATTATGTATAATTATCATAAATTCAGATAGTTAACCAATGTGGCATGGTTAGTGCTGCAACTTTATGATGACGAAACAATGGTGTTTGATTCAAGAGGTCGGATATGCAGGAACTTTATACAAAACATAGCCCCTGTGAGCGTTGCGGCGCCTGTTGTGCCTTTTTCCGTGTATCAGTCCCCACTGGCGAGACCAATGGCGCCGCCGGCGGCCGGGTCCCTGCTGACATGACTTTTTGTTCAAACAACGCCCAAAGATGCATGAAAGGCACCGAAACAACAGCCCCCCGGTGCATTGCCCTGGAAGGCCGTGTGGGCGTCAGGGTCAAATGCACCATCTACGAAAACAGACCCTCCACCTGCCGGAATTTTGGCCTGTCCTGGGAACACAATACCGGCAACAGACTGTGCGATAGGGCAAGGGGGGTTTTCGGTCTCCAGGCATTTTCACAGTATTGAACCCTGCCCCCTTCCTCCAAAGCCGAAGTCCGAAAGTTGAGCTTTCCTAATTTATTGTGTCTTGAACTCTTTTTTATCCAGTCCATACTTGTTCAGAAGCCGGCTCAGCTGGCGGGTGGTGATGCCGGCTTTCCGGGCAGACACATTAATTTTCCCCTGGTGCTGCTCCAGAAGCGTCAAAAGATAGGATCTCTCAAATGTTTCAATGGCAATCTGCCTTGATCTGGCCAGGGTAGAGGACGCGATATTGCCGGACAGGGACAGGCTTTCCTGGTTGCGCACCATTTCCGGGGGGAAATTTTGGGATGTCAGTACCGAGGATTTTTCAAGTATATACGCCCGTTCGAGGATATTTTCAAGTTCACGGATGTTGCCGGGCCACTCATACCGCCCGAACCCCCCAACAACAGAAGGATGGAGAGAATGAATCCCTTTCCTGTATTTGGCATTCAGGTTTGTCAGAAAAAGGTCGGTCAGATTGGGCAAATCTTCAATACGGTCCCGGAGTCGTGGAATTTCAATGGGGAAAATATTGATCCGGTAATACAGATCCTTTCTGAAACTTCCATTTTTCACACACTCTCCCAGGTCGGCATTGGTGGCCGTAATGATCCGGACATCTGCTTTTAAAAGAGATTCCCCGCCAAGACGGCTGAAGGTGCCGTCCTGGAGGACCTGGAGCAGTTTGATCTGGGCCGATGCGGTAATGGTTCCGATTTCGTCCAGAAAAATAGTACCGCCCCGGGCCATTTCAAATTTTCCGGGTTTCCGCTTGTTGGCACCGGTGAAAGCCCCTTTTTCATGGCCAAACAACTCGCTTTCGATCAAGGTATCCGGAATTGCACCGCAGTGAACCGAAATAAAGGGCTGTTCAGATCGCTGGCTATGCCAGTGAATAAGCCGTGCCAGCATACCTTTTCCCGTCCCGGTATCCCCGAGAAGCAAGACGGTTGCAATGGTCGGGGATACCGACCGGATACTCTCGAAAACTTTTTTCATCCGGGGATTTTTGGATCGGATAATGCCGAGCCATTCTTTTTTCCAGAAATGATCCCGTAAATAATCCAGCTCATACTCCCGGCTCAGGGCTCTGTTTGCCGAATCCATCATAAACTGGATTTCTTTTTCTTCAATGGGATAGGTAAGGTATCCGGCAGCCCCCTCTTTTACAGCCTTTACAGCCTTTCGGATATCATTCCGGCCACAGAGGACAATCAGCTTGACAAAGGGATTTGTTTTGACAAAAGGATTTTCCCGGATCGACCCCAGGAGGGGTATTTCCGATAGGATCATGTCAAAGGGGGAAGCGATGTGCAGGGCCATGGCCGTTTTTAAATCAGGCGCATATCTCACTGTACAGGCCTCTGAAAGCACCTGCAGCATCAGATGAAAATCTTCTGCCCGGGTGGATAAAACCAGAATTTCTTTCATGACACCTTTATTTAAGAAGCATCTTTTAAAAACAATCATTGCATGCGGATGGTTTAAAAAAACAGGGGAGCCGTCCACGGGGCAATGATTCTAAATATCAGCAACCAGATGGGGTGTCAACAAAGACCCGACGGATTGTCGGCCCGGGTCAAAAGAGCCTGTATCTGCAAAAAAAAACGCGCCCCTGCCCGGGAATAGGACAAGGAGCGCGCTAGGGCGAATCGGCTTTTTTATTAAAGGGATCCGGTTTTCCCCTTCTTTTTTTCCTGTTTTTCTTTTTTCTTTTCCTTCATGGTTTTTTCCGGTTTCTTTTTGACAGCTTTTTTGGCGTCTTGTCCCTTTGACATATGTGCCTCCTTAATTTTATGGGATCTGTCAGACAATCATCTCCCAATGTCCGTTGTGTTACCGCATTCATGTATCATGGATCTCAAACTGGGTTACATTGATTTTTTTCAAGGTACCGTGAACCGTTACTTGTCCGAAAATAGTCACGGTTTTCCTCAAAAATCGGGTCAGGCTTTTTGCAAAAACATTGTCTGCAATAAAAAATGTATCCTCATCAAAAGTAACAATGGCAATGCCCAGAATATGACCCAAGTCATTCCATTCGGCAGGGATAATAATGCCGTTGATTCTGGTTTGTGAGGTTTCCATGCCCTATCCCATAGCAAATGCCGCGCCATTCTGATCCATCATTGGCCTGTATACCACAGATTTTTCGGTCTGCCAAACGCGAACCCGGCCCCACCCCTATAATCTTTTGCAAGGCTTCCGGCCCTCCCGGCAAAAACAGGATATTTCAATTCCTGTATTGAATTTTTACAGGAATTTCAATGTCCTGTTTTTACCCTTTGACCCAAATTTCGGCCGCCAAAACCCCAACCTGCCTTGGTTCAGGATTCTTTATCAATTCAGACAGTTCGATCCCATTGAATCCCCAAACACAGGTTTTGGCATCCATCCTGCAACACAGTGGAATTTCATCCATAATTCAAACAGGCACTCACCATGACAAAATTTAGTATTTCCGAGATTATCCGCCAAAACCAAGAGGACTATTCCGATTCCCATGAATCGATGACCTGGCTCACCCCTGAAACGGCAGAGACGGCATCCTGTCTCCGAAAAGAGTTGATCAGCCGTATTTTCACCGATCATGCCCACGGGCCCGGATGGCAGTTTGCCGGGACAAAACTCTTTACCCACGAAATTTCTCCGGGGTGCACCCTGTGCGGCAAAGGAGACTGGTCCTGTCTTTTTATCAATGGCATCTGCAATGCAAACTGTTTTTATTGCCCTTCCGCCCAGAAGGAAAAGAGCCAGCCAATGACCGGTACCCTGGAATTTTCCAATCCACGGGATTATGCCGATTATGTCCGGAGATTTCAGATAAAAGGGGTCAGCTTCAGCGGAGGAGAGCCCTTCCTGACCTTTGAGCGGGTGGTGATTTTTCTAAAAACACTGCGCTCCCAGGTTTCCCATCCCCTGTATATCTGGATGTACACCAACGGCCTTCTGGTAACCGAAGACAAACTCAAACTTCTGAGGGACCATGGCCTTGATGAAATCCGATTTGATATCAGCGCCAACCATTACAGCCTGGATACCCTGAAAAAGGCCGTTGGCATCATTCCCAGGGTCACTGTGGAAATACCGGCCATTCCCGAAGACCTGGAACTCACCCAGCAGGTGGTAAGAGAACTTTACGGGCTGGGTGTCCATCATCTGAACCTTCACCAGATACGGTGCACTAAATTCAACAGCGCCAATCTTGCCCAAAGGGGATATACCTTTGTCCACGGCACCGGGGTCACCATTCTGGAAACCGAGCTTGCGGCATTGAAGCTGATCCTCTATTCCCTGGATCAAAAGATTGCCCTGCCCATCAATTATTGTTCCTTCACCTTTCGCAACCAATTCCAAAGGGCCGGGGCCAGTGCAAGAAACGCACGGCAGATAAAAGCCGGCCATGAGGATGTCACCCCCACAGGCCATATCCGGACCTTGGGGGTGGCAGGCCACAAGGAGATCATTGGGTCGATCCATGAAGATCTGATCTCCCGGAAAACCGACCCCTCTTTATGGCAGCTGTCCAAAACCTGTGACCAGCTTTTTTTTGCAGCCGACCTCTGGCCTTTGATTGACTTTTCCCATGTAAGACTCAAGGTCGGCTACAGCAGCACTGCTTTGAGACCCTCTGTTTCCTTCCGGAATCCGTTCAGGGAAGTGGTGCTAAACAAGAATAAAAAAGTGGTGGTCGAACGGAAGAATGAGGTGTCAGACCTTTGGTTTGAAGGGGATCAAATCCTTGGATTCGGCCAAAGGTTTCTCCTGGCGGACACAAAGGTTACCCCGGATATCCAGGGGCCTGTATCCCGGGACTTGGAAAACAGGGCCGCCCCCTTTGAAGTGTTCCGCTCTGGCCTTGCCGACTATTTCTAAACCATTGCAGGGATTGGGGCCGGGGTTGCCCGCCATGCCCGGAATAAAAAAAAAGAGCGCACCCTTTGACAGGGAGCGCTCTTCGGGGTCTTTGTCTTTACGTCTATTTTTTCCGCTCTACAATCAGGGCCAGACCCTGACCACCGCCGATACACAGGGTGGCCAGGCCATATCTCAAATCCCTGGCTTCAAGTTCATATAATAGTTTTGTTACAATGGCACCGCCGCTGGCGGAAACCGGATGACCCAGGGCAATGGCGCCGCCGTTGACATTGACCTTGTTGATGTCCATGTCAAGCTCACGCATGCAGGCAATGGCCTGGGAGGCAAATGCTTCGTTCAGTTCAATCAGGTCGATATCCTCCATGGTCAGTCCTGCTTTTTCCAGGGCCATTTGCGTGGCCGGGATGGGACCAATGCCCATGTAGGCTGGATCCACACCCACCGAGGCATAGGAGACAATGGTGGCCATGGGCGTAATTCCAAGGGCGTCTGCCTTTTCCTTTGACATGACCACGAGCGCCGATGCTCCGTCGTTCATTCCGCTGGCATTGCCGGCCGTCACAGACCCGCCCTTTTTAAAGGGGGGTTTGAGCTTTTGAAGGGTTTCAATGGTGGTGCCGAACCTGGGATGTTCGTCTGTATCAAATATTTTGGGATCCCCTTTTCTCTGGGGGATTTCAACGGGCACAATCTGGGATTTGAACCGGCCTTCCTTGATGGCTTTCTCGGCAAGGTTCTGGCTTCTCAGCCCAAAGGCATCCTGGTCTTGACGGGAGACATTGTATTTTTCCGCTACGTTTTCAGCGGTTTCTCCCATGGTGTTGCCGCTTAAAGGATCAAACAGAATGAGCTGGTCCATGAGCTGTCCATGGCCCAGGCGATACCCCCATCTTGCCTGTTTGAGCATAAAGGTGGCATTGCTCATGCTTTCCATACCACCGGCCACAACAATCTCTGCATCACCGGATTTGATGACCTGGGCCGCCAGGGTGATGGCCTTGATACTGCCGGCACAGGCCTTGCTGATGGTAAACTGGGGTTTTTCCTGGGGGATGCCGGCCTTTACCGCCACCACCCGGGCTGAATTAATGGGCAAATCCCCGGTCCTGTAACCGGAAGCATAAATCACTTCATCAATTTGATCTCCGGTCAGCCCGGCCCGTTTAATGGCTTCCCGGATGGGGACAGGACCGAAATCTATATCGCTCAATGGGGAAAGAGATCCGCCAAACCCACCGATTGCCGTTCTGCATGCACTGACTATAACCACTTCTCTCATCAAGTCCTCCTGAAAAATTAGATATCTACAATATAATTTTAATATAGCTTCAATATAGCTGTATTATAAAAGTGATCCCGTGTCAATACAAAACGTGGCGGTTCAAGCGGGCAAAGCAGATCCCATCGCCGGAGGACAAGAGATGGGTTCAAACCTGAGCAAGGACTCTGTTAAATTTCGAAAAAAAATGAACCAAACCCTCCTTATTTTTTCACATTAAATTGACAAACTTGAAAATTTTTTAAATTATTCCGTCCAGGTTTAATAGGGTTGTTTTGGCTAAAATGAAAAAGGGCGATAGTTTTGCCGACCTCGCCCTTTTAAGTAGAGGGGATCTTTCAATCCCACCCAAGATAAAAAAATGATATTGAATGTCAAAGCAGAGATCAAGCAAATTTTCAAACTGGGTAAAAAATTTAAATGGCATAAGCCTGTAAAATGCCAGAAATGCAATGAATCAAAACTGTGGGGACACGGATTTGTCCTGTCTTTTTTCGACGGTTTTGACCAAGGCATTTATCTGAGAAGATATCGCTGTCCTTATTGTCATGCCGTCTTTAAGCTAAAGCCCAAAGGGTATTTCAAAAGATTCCATGCAGATATAAAGCTCATTTTTTTAAGTATTCTGCATCGGGTTTTCAATAATCGATACTTGCCTGGTTTATCCTGGAGTCGTCAGCATTTTTGGTTTACGGCCTTAAAACGCAATATAAATGCTTATCTGTCAAATACTTGGAGCAAAGGGATTACCGCAGGATTCAGAAAGCTGATCCGGATGAACAAAATTCCTGTTACAGGGTCAATTTAATTATCAGGTCTTTCCGGTTTTTTTGTACCCTACCGAAGGCTGTGATTTACGGTCTGATTTTAGTGTCATACAAGCCTTGAAACTCAAATTTTAAGGAGGATGTATGACTGAAGAGCAGAAAAAAGAGATTGCCGTATTCCGTTTTGGGGTCATTTGTGAGTTTGTAAGCGGCGTCCATCTTGATTATGGAGAAAAGGAACGTCTGTTGGGGGATAAATGCGCCCGTAAGTGGACGATCTCCCACTCGGGCAGAACCCGGCTGTCCAGAAGCACTATTTTAGGGTGGGTTCGGGAGTACAATGGCAGAATAGAATCCCTTTATCCCAAAGACCGGTCAGATCAGGGTAAAACAAGAATTTTTAGCGATGAAACAGCATCATTGATCATTAAACTTCGGCTTGATACCCCGGATACAACCGTTTATACACTGATAGAATCTCTGGAAAAGATCACCTGCAAAAAATACAGTTACTCGAGTGTTTACCGATTCCTTCACCATCGTGGGTTGATGAAAAGTGCCCACCCGGAAGACCGGAGAAAATTTGAAGCTGAAAACCCAAATGATTTATGGCAAAGTGACGTCATGCACGGCCCCCAGATTTTGTACCAGGAAAAGATGCGTAAAAG